>JAIRJZ010000021.1 GCA_031260355.1 Burkholderiales bacterium | reverse complement strand
GGCGTACTGCCTCGGCTTTACTCCCCCCGGAGTAGATGAAATCGAGCACACGTGCTCGCAGGTCTGCGCTATAGGTCATGCTTTATTATATGTCTATTTGTATAAGCGATCCACTATATGTCGGCTCGGGCGGCATTCTGGAGATGAACACGCAAGTCGGTGGCGATAGCTCGCCTACCGATGTGCTGATCATCGACGGAGGAACAGCGACAGGAACGACAACGGTTCGCATCATCAATGTCGGCGGTGTCGGTGCCACCACGGTTGAAGGCATTCTCGTGGTGCAGGCCACCAACGGCGCGACGACCGACGCGGCCGCTTTTGCGCTGGAAACATCGCCGCTGCCCGTCAACGGTCATGGCTATTTCCTGGTGCGCGGCAAGCTTGACGGCAGCGCTCCGGATAACTGGTATTTGCGTAACTTGCAGCCGCGCCCCGGTCCTGATCCCAGCGCAACGGCCATCCCCGTGCTGAGTCCGGCAGCGTTGGTGTTGCTGGCGGGGATGCTGGCAATATTGGTTTTCCGGCGGAGCCGGCGCGGTTAAGCCGTTCGCACTCGTTGTAATTGATCGTAGCGTTATTTCGACAAGGCCGCCATCAGGAATGATGGCGGCCTTGTTGTTTTATAGACAACGACCTGAATTTCCCCCTCTCCCTTGATCCCTCTCCCGCGAGGGGAGAGGGGCAAAGTGTGTGGGAATCCGGAAAAACTCTTTCTGAGTGTCGCGCCGTGTGCGGCTAACCGGGAACTGCTCTAACGCCTCTTCAGGCTTTTACCAGAGCTTCCACCAGGCTTTTTTCTTTGGCCCGCCGGTCAGCCAATCGCTGTCCGGATAAGAGGCTTCGAGAACGCGGCGGGTGTCGCCGGCCAGATCGGCAAGCCCCAGTTTCTCGTAGCTGTTGATCATCAACCCCAGCGCTTCCTCATTCGAGGGCGTTTTCGGGAAATTGATCAGCGCCATTTGCGCGCGGTTGACGGCGGACAGGTAGGCGCCGCGATGGTAGTAATAGCGCGCGGCGTTGACTTCATGCATTCCCATCGCGTTGGACAAATACCGCATTCTCGTTTTGCTGTCTTCGGCGTAGCGGCTGTCCGGAAATTTTTCGACCAGTTCTTTGAAGGCTTCAAACGATTCCTGCATCGAATACGGGTCACGCTCGGAAAGTTCCAACTCGTAAAGATAGCCCAAGAGTCCCTGATCTTCGCGGAAATAAACCAGCCCTTTCAGGTAGTACGCATAGTCGGTGCTGGGGTGGTTCGGGTACATCCGGATGAAACGGTTGCATTGCCCGATTGCTGCTTGCGTTTCGCCCAAGCGGTAGTTGGCGAAGGCCGATTCGAGGATTGCCTGTTGGGCGTAGCGCCCGTAGGGGTAGCGCCCCTCCAGATTCTCGAACAGCTTGATGGCTCGCACATAATTGCCGTCGTTCATGGTGTCGTGCGCCGTCTGATAAATGCGCTCGGCCGACCAGCCCGCCGTTTCGCTCTGAACTTCGACCGTGCTGCACCCCGCCAGCATCAAGGCGCCGGCCAGCGCCAATGCCAAAGACATGAGGGCGGCGCGGCAGCGATTCGGGAAGAACGGGATCTGGAGTAACATCGGAGCTTTCATTTGATGGACAAGCCGGCTTGAACTCCGGGCATTATACCTTTCCGCCTTCCTCCTTGAGCGTTCCCGCCGAACTGGCCGGGCAGCGGCTTGATCAGGCACTGGCGGCGTTGCTGCCGCAGCATTCGCGCAGCCGCCTGAAGCAGTGGATCGAGGCGGGCTATGTGCAAGTCGATGGCCGGGTGTTGCCGCCGAAAACGCGACTGGTCGGCGGTGAAAGGCTGGATATCGACGCACCGCCGCCCGACGATCTGGCGGACGCGCCGCAGGCGATCGCGCTCACGGTCGTCCATGCGGACGACGCGTTGCTGGTGATCGACAAACCGGCCGGGCTGACCGTTCATCCCGGCGCCGGTAACCGCGACGGGACGCTGCTCAACGCACTGCTTCATTACGACGCGGCACTGGCGCAACTGCCGCGTGCCGGCATCGTTCACCGGCTCGACAAGGACACCAGCGGGCTGATGGTCGTCGCCCGCAACGAAACCGCGCACACCGATCTCGTCCGCCAGTTGCAGGCGCGTACCGTCAAACGCGAGTATCTGGCGCTGGTGTTCGGCAATTTCGAACGCGATGCCGTCGTCGAAGCGCCGATCGGGCGCCATCCGGCACAGCGCACCCAGATGGCGGTGGTCAGCCGCGGCAAGCCGGCACGCACGCAGGTGTCGGTCGAAAAACGCTTCGGTTTCGCCACGCTGGTGCGTTGTGCGCTTGATACCGGCCGCACCCACCAGATTCGCGTCCATTTGACGGCTCTCGACCACCCGCTGATCGGCGATCCCGTTTACCGTTCCGCCGCCGCGTTACGCCGGTTTTCCGTTGCTGAAGTACCGGAAGCCGCCGTTGCGGCATTGCGCGCGTTTCCGCGCCAGGCGCTGCACGCGACTTGCCTCGGGCTGGAACACCCGGTCAGCCGGAAACCGATGCAATGGGAGTCGCCGTTGCCGGAAGATTTCAGTGCGTTGTTGCGGGTATTTGGAAAGGCCGTGAATCTCGCCCCCGCTGGTGGGGGAACAGAGGGTGCTGTCATTCCGGCGAAAGCCGGAATCCAGAAAAGAAAGCCTTGATTCCCGCTTTTGCGGGGATGACGGAGCACCGTAGGATGGACAAGGCGAAGCCAAAGGCCACCATAGAAATTCCGCCGCGAAACGTCGCCACTTTCGCTACTTTCATATCGGCGAGGCTTCGCATCGGAGTAACGATTGTTGGACTGCGCCGCGTTGCAGCTTGTCCAACCTACTATGCTGCGACCTCGCGCAGAAAGCCTTGGAAAGGAATCTCTGCGCCCACCGCGCCTCCGCGTGAGCTGTTTTCCGGATTCCTACCTTTGCTGAAGTAACACCACCGCCTGCGCCGCAATTCCTTCTTCGCGTCCGGTGAAGCCGAGTTTCTCCGTCGTCGTTGCCTTGACTGAAACGCATTCGACCACGCAGCGCAAATCTTCGGCAATCGCCTGCTGCATCGCCTCGCGGTACGGCGCCAGTTTCGGGCGCTCGGCAATCACCGTCACATCGATATTGCCGACGCGATAGCCGCGCATTTCGATTTCGTTGACGACCTGCCGCAGCAGCACGCGGCTGTCGGCGTCCCTGTAACGCGCGTCCGAATCCGGAAAGAAATGGCCGATGTCGCCAAGCGCCAGCGCCCCGAGCAGCGCGTCGATGATCGCGTGCAACACCACATCGGCGTCGGAGTGTCCGGTTAGGCCGCGCTCGAAAGGAATGTCGATGCCGCCCAGCCGCAACCGCCGGTTCTCGGCGAACGCATGGACATCGAAACCGTGGCCGATCCGAATCATGAGCACGGCTCCTTTTGAAAAGACAGAATCGCTTCGGCGATAAGCAAATCTTCGGCGTACGTCAGCTTGATGTTTTGCCGGCTGCCGCGCAACAACTGCGGCAGGGGTCGGTTGTTGGCCAGTCGGCAGTAGCGTTCGATGGCTTGCGATTCATCGGTGCACAACAGCGCGCCTTCTTGCGCCAACGCTTTGCACAAGACGTCGTAGCGAAACATCTGCGGTGTTTGCGCGTTCCATAGGCGCGCCCGATCCAGCGTCGCGCCGGCGCGCGCCACGACACCGCCGGGCACGCTCTCTTTCAGCGTATCGGTCAGCGGCACTGCCAGCAGCGCGCCGTTTTCTTCCGCTGCCGCTTCGTGCGCCATTGACTCCAGCGATTGCAAACACGTCACCGGCACGCAAGGCCGCGCCGCATCGTGGACGGCGATCCAGTCGTGCGCATCGACGGCCAGCGCCTGCAAGCCGTTTCGTACGCTTTCGGCACGGGTGACGCCGCCGCAGTACAGGGCTTCCACGCCGAACGGTACATCGTTGAGCGACGCGAATTGCTGGTCGTCAGGCGCCAGTACCACAACGATGCGGTCGGGACTCAACCCTTGGCGCAATCGCCACAAAGTGCATTCGAGCACCGTCCGTCCGGCCAGCGGCATGTACTGCTTTGGGCGCGGCCCGCCGAAACGCTGGCTGCCGCCGGCAGCGGGGACAAGAACAATCAGCTTTGGAGAGGACATATCAGCTTTTTTGTCGAGTGATTTAAAAAAGCGCCGTTTTCCTGTAAAACTGATTCTTGCAATATTCCGCAAGAACAACAAAAAACCCTGCCATACATAGTATGCAGGGTTTTTCACTTTTTTTCATCCTCGCGTTACCTTCGCACCGCGCGGCGAGCAAATGTTTTACGCTACTGCCGCCACCACATTGGCGAATTTGTCCTTCTTCGGGCCTTTGATGGTGAACTGCACGGTGCCGTCAACTTTCGCAAACAAGGTGTAATCCTTGCCGCAACCGACATTGACGCCCGGATGCACTTGCGTGCCGCGCTGCCGGAGGATGATGCCGCCGGCGCGAATTGCCTCGCCACCATAAGCCTTGACGCCAAGACGCTTGGACTGTGAATCGCGACCGTTGCGGGAACTTCCGCCTGCTTTTTTATGTGCCATGACCGAGTTCCTTTCAGGCGACGATGCTGTCGATACGCAGCAGCGTGTAGTTCTGACGGTGCCCCTGGTGCTTCTGGTAATGCTTGCGCCGCCGCATTTTAAAAATCTTGACCTTGGGCCCGCGGGCATGCTCAAGAACGGTCGCTTTGACCGCTGCGCCTGCCAGCGTGGGTTGTCCCAGACGTACGCTGTCGCCTTCCCCGACCATCAACACCTGATCGAGGATCACTTCTGCGTTCACGTCCGCCGGTATCTGTTCTATTTTCAGTTTTTGGCCAGCCGCAACTTTATACTGTTTGCCGCCGGTTTTTATGACCGCGTACATGAATAACTCCGTATTCGAATAACTTCGTTGAAAAGTTCCCTTGTTACAGGGAAGCTTTTAATTATAAAGGGATTTCTAAGCTTTTGTCAAACCGGAGCGGTCACGCTTCCGGCTCGGAAGCCGCCGCGTCCTGCCTCATCTCAAAAGAAGATTCGTTGTCCCCGTTTTTTTGCGCCGGCTTTTGAGGACGCTGTTTTTTACGCCCGAACAAGCCGGTTTTGCTGACCCGCTTCCGTGACCCTTCTTCGCCGGACGCTACCGTGTCGCTCTCGCCCGCCGGCGCTTCGTTGGACGGGCGTGGCTCCGGTTTCGGGAGGCGCGGCAACGGATGACGGTCTATTTTGAAACGCACGCCTTTCTTCTTTTTCTCCGACGCTTCAGAGATCTCTTCGGCCGGCATTGAGGTGCTGCCGTTTTTATGAAATCCGGGTTTTTTCATGCCGAACGGCGTCCGCACCATTTTGTCCGGTGCTTTGCTTGCTGCACTGCCTGCCATTTTCATTCCGACGGACTTGATCAGTGTTGCCACGTCTGTCTGTTCGAGTTCGAGCACATCGCCGCGCTTGGCGACGCTCGGCATGCTGATGACGCCGTAGCGTGTCCGTATCAACCGGCTCACCATCAGTCCCAGCGCCTCGAACAGCCGCCGCACTTCGCGGTTACGTCCTTCCTTGATGGCGACGTGGTACCAGTGGTTGGAGCCTTCGCCGCCGCCATCGAGCAGCTTTTCGCAGCGCGCCGGCCCGTCCTCCAGTTCGACGCCGGTCTTCAGTTCCTGAATCTGGGCTTCGCTCAACTCGCCCATCACCCGAACCGCATACTCCCGATCCACTTCATAACGCGGGTGCATCCGCCGGTTGGCGAGCTCGCCGGAATTGGTGAACAGCAAAAGCCCTTCGGTGTTGAAGTCGAGGCGCCCGATCGAAATCCACTTGGCGCCTTGAATCGGCGGCAGCCGGTCAAACACCGAAGCGCGTCCTTCCGGATCGTCGCGCGAAACGATTTCGCCGGATGGCTTGTGGTACAGCAGAACGCGCGGCTGTGGTTCGGTGAAACGGATCTTCACCGGTTCGCCGTTGATCCGCACTTCGTCCCCCGGCCCGACTTTCTGGCCGATCTCCGCCGGCATCCGGTTGACCGTGATGCGACCGGCGACGATCAGTTCTTCCATCGCCCGGCGTGAGCCGAAGCCGCACGACGCCAGCACCTTGTGCAGGCGTTGCGGTTCCGAAAACACCTCGTCAGTAATTTTCTTGATCTTGGTCGGCAGGGTTTCCGCAAAACCCTGCATCGCCAGATTCGATTGGCGAATTTTCGACGGGTTGGCTGAGAATCGGGCTTGCGAGGGCAAGCGGTGCTTCAGCGGCCTTGGCTGGGGCATCAGGCATCTCCAGTAAATGTGAGGAATCAAGTTCGGCCAGCGGCGGCAATTCTGCCAATGAACACAAGCCGAGGTCGTTTAAAAAGTTTTTGGTTGTCGCGTAAAGGGCAGGGCGCCCCGGCGTTTCGCGGTGACCGACGGCCTCTACCCACTGCCGGTCTTCAAGCGCCTTGATTACCCCCGATGATACCGCAACACCGCGGATGGCTTCGATATCGCCGCGCGTCACCGGTTGTCGGTAGGCGATAATCGCCAGCGTTTCCATTGCCGCCCGCGAGTAACGCGGCGGCCGCTCCGGTGATAGCCGTTCCAGGCTGCGCTGCACTTCGGGTTTGCCCTGAAAGCGCCAGCCGCCTGCTACCGTCACCAGTTCCACCATCCGGTTCTTCCAGGCTTCCTTAAGGTCTGTCAACAAATGACGGACAAAGTTCACCGGCAGCGGCGGATCGAACAGCTTGCACAGTTGCGACACCGGTATCGCTTCGCCCGACACCAACAGCACAGCTTCAAGCATTTTCGTGTACCAAGCGATCTCTTCTTCGGTAGGCGAGATGTCGGCAGATTCTGCTTCACCATCGCCTTCGCCAGCGGCGTTCTCCGCTGCCGCAACCATCGCTTCTTCTGCGGTTACCGCGCCGACAACATTCGCGACAGCGTCGGCGCTCACGGCCTCCGTTCCGTCACCCTCGGCAAGCATGGGGTCTTGTTCCTTGCTCATCTTTGCTTTCCAATGAAAAACACGCCGATACCGTATTCAAAAGTTTTACAAAATTTCGTCATCGTCGTTCAGCACAAACGGCGCTTCGCGTTTGCTTTGCACATAAATCGGCGCATAGGGTGCCGCTTGCGCCACTTCGATCAGTTGTTCGCGCGCCAACTCCAATAGCGCCAGAAAGGTCACCACCAGATGCGGCACGTCGGCGTGTTCGTGAAACAGCGTCGTGAATTCCCAATAATCGCCGTTCTCCAGCAGCTTCAGCACCCGGCTCATCTCTTCGCGCACCGACAACTGCTCACGCGTGATCAAATGGTGCCGCATGGCTTTGGCGCGGCTGATCAGCGATGCCCAGGCGCGCCGCAAATCTTCCGGTGCCACATGGGGCAGCCGGGCAGCTACCGACCGGTCGAACCAGATGCACACGGTCGCAAAATCGCGGCCTTCCTGCGGCATGACGTCAAGCGCCTGTGCCGCCGCTTTCATCTGCTCGTACTCAAGCAAACGGCGCACCAGTTCGGCGCGCGGGTCTTCCGTTTCCTCGCCGGGCGGTGCCGGCGGTTTCGGCAACAGCAACCGCGATTTGATTTCGATCAGCACCGCCGCCATCAGCAGGTATTCGGCCGCCAGTTCCAGATGGCTGCGCCGCATCATCTCGACGTAGCCCAGGTATTGTCGCGTCAATTCCGCCATCGGAATGTCGAGCACGTTGATGTTCTGTTTGCGAATCAGATACAACAACAGATCGAGCGGACCCTCGAACATTTCGAGAAAAACTTCCAGCGCCTCCGGCGGAATATACAAATCGCTCGGCAGCTCCGTCACCATCTCGCCATAGACGCGGGCAAGGGGCTTTATGTCTCCGGGCGCCGCCAGCGGCGCTTCCGGCAGCAACGTTGCCGTCACTCCGCTCATCCCGGCTTCGCTCACCCGAAACTCCGGTCGTACGACAAGCCCATCGCTTCGCGCACATCGCGCATCGTTTCGCCCGCGTGCTTGCGCGCCCGCGCGCAACCGTCGGCAAGGATGTTGCGTACCAGCGCCGGATCGTCGAGGTAAGGCTGCGCCCGTTCGCGAATCGGTTCCTGTTCTTTCAAAATGCCGTCGATTACCGGCTGTTTGCATTCGAGGCAGCCGATGCCTGCCGTCGCGCAGCCCTTGACCACCCAGTCGCGCACATCTTTGTCCGAGTAAATCTGATGCAGCGGCCACACCGGACAACGTTCGGGATTGCCCGGATCGCTGCGCCGCATTCGCGCCGGATCGGTCTGCATCGTGCGTATCTTGCGCGTCAGTTCGGCGGGCTCTTCACGCATCAAAATGGCGTTACCGTACGATTTCGACATTTTCTGTCCGTCGGTGCCCGGCACTTTCGACGTTTCGGTCAAGAGTGGTTTCGGCTCGACCAGAATCACCCGCCGCGCGCCTTCGAGATAACCGAACAGCCGTTCGCGGTCGCCGAGCGACAAATTCTGTGTTTCTTCGAGCAACTCTTTTGCCGCTTCCAGCGCCTCGGTGTCGCCGCGCTCTTGAAAGGCCTTGCGCAGTTCTTCATAGCGTCGCGCTTTTTTGCTGCCCAGTTTTTTGGTGGCCGCTTGCGCTTTTTCTTCAAACTCGGGCTCGCGCCCGTAGAAATGGTTGAACCGCCGCGCCAGCTCGCGCGTCAGCTCGAGGTGCGACACCTGATCTTCGCCGACCGGCACCATGTTGGCGCGGTAAATCAAAATGTCGGACGCCATCATTACCGGATAACCAAGAAAGCCGTAGGTGGACAAATCGCGGTCGGCGAGTTTTTGTTGCTGGTCCTTATACGTCGGCACCCGCTCCAGCCAGCCCACCGGCGCCGCCATTCCGAGCAACAACGTCAACTCGGCGTGTTCGAGCACCTGCGATTGCACGAAGACCGTTGATTGCGCCGGATCGATCCCGGCGGCCAGCCAGTCCACGACCATCTCAAAGGCGCTGTCGGCGATCAGTTCCGGCGTTTCGTAGTGCGTCGTCAACGCGTGCCAGTCGGCAACGAAGTAAAAACATTCGTACAATTCCTGCAAGCGCACCCAGTTTTTGAGCGCGCCATGGTAATGGCCGAGATGCATACGGCCGGTCGGGCGCATCCCCGACAATACACGGTCAGCAAACATGAAGTTTCTTGTTGCGAGTTAACAAAGTCAACCAATCGAAGACGTTAAGCGCTGCAAGGAGCGCTTGCTCCGTTTGTGTTTTTCGATCTTTCTACATTCCGGTCAATACACCGATCAACCAGGCGCCGGCGAACATCAACGGCTTCATCAGCGTCCACAGAACACCGGTCACCAGCAACACCATCACGATAATAAGCCCGTAACGTTCGGTTTGCGCATAACTCATCGCCCACTTCCACGGCAAAAACGAGTACACGAGCCGACCGCCGTCGAGCGGCAGAATCGGCAGCAGGTTCAGCGCCATCAATACCAGATTGAATTGCACGCCGAACCACACCATGGTCATCAGACCCTCGCTCAACAGCCCGGGGAACAGCATGGCCAGTTTCCCGAGCACCGCCCAGCCCAACGCCATCGCCAGATTCGATAATGGTCCGGCCGCCGTGACCCAACGCATGTTCCGAATCGGGTCTTTGAAATTCCGCGGCTGGATCGGTACCGGCTTCGCCCACCCGAACAACAGCATTGGTCCGCCCGTGAACTTCGCCATCAAGAACAAGCCCAGCGGCACCAGAATCGTGCCGACGGGATCGATGTGTTTGATGGGGTTCAGCGTAATGCGCCCAAGCATTTCCGCTGTGCGATCTCCGAACCGGCGCGCTACGTAACCGTGCGCGGCTTCGTGCATCGTAACCGCCAAAATGGCAGGGATGCCGAACAGTATGATAGTGACAAGAAGGGAATCCATCCGCGCTATTCTACCGTAGTCCGCGCAACCTGCCGCAGGGTCGGAATCATACCGCATTTCCGCCGAAAAGGCGCCAGGCGGCTCAAACTTCTGTAACTCGCCATTACTTTTTCGCTTCTGTTGTTTTTTTGCATGTTGCTTTTGCCCGCTTTTGCCATGCAGCGCGCGCCCACACGCGCTGCGGAAGCACCCCGTCCCGCTGATCAGCGCGCTGTTGGTGCCGCTGATTGGCTTCTCATGCTGGCGCGAGCTTTTGGTATGATGGGTTTTACGGTCGCCGGAGGACTGTCGTGGATCGTCTGCCAGAAAACCCGGGCGCCGCTTGACTTCAACGTTTTTTGATTTTCGCTATGCGTATCACTGCTTTTATCGTATCGCTGTTATTCTGCGCTGCCGCGCAAGCGCAGGAGATGGCTGTCGCGCTACCGCCGCTGCCGACGATTCCGCTGACGATCGGCACTCACACGGTCATCGCCGAAGTCGCGCAAACGCCCGAACAACGCGAGCGTGGCCTGATGCACCGTTTCACGTTGCCCGGCGGGCACGGGATGCTTTTCGTGTTCGACCGTCCGCAGCCGCTCTCGTTCTGGATGAAAAACACGCCGGTGCCGCTGTCGATTGCATTCATCGACGAGCGCGGCACCATCCTCAACATCCGCGACATGGCGCCGAACGACGATAAGACTTTGCACCAATCGCAAGGCAACGCGCTTTACGCGCTGGAAGTACGCAAAGGCTGGTTCGCCGAGCAGGGGATTAAAGCGGGGGCGTCTGTTCGCGGGTTGCCGGCGGCGGCGAAACGGTAGCCAGTAAAAGCCCTCCCCTTCAAGGGGACAGATTGTTCACTTTATATTGATTTTTTGTGTGGCAGGAGATACAATCTTCCTTAGAACAAAGGAGGGATACTCATGCAATGCACCCACTGCGGAAGCGCAAGCTGCGTAAAGAAC
>JAIRJZ010000002.1 GCA_031260355.1 Burkholderiales bacterium | reverse complement strand
TTGCTCGAACACGGTGTACTCCTTCCAAGGCATGGCCGTTTCCTTGTTCTCTGGATAACGGCAAAAGTGTTACCCATGTCTTGGCACACCTGTTACCTATGTGTCGAGTCTGTACACCCCTCGCGGGGGAGGGTGCCCCGAAGAGCCTGCCCCGAAGCGTTTTTGATCGGGGGAGCGGGGGCGGGAGCGGGAGAGGGGAGCAAAGCGTAGCGCGTCCTTGCAGGAATGTATTCATTTGGATCAAAACGACTCTGACAGGCGACAGCTTACCGTAAAGTTGATGTCGCCCCCACCTTTACCGCATAATGTTCTTTTGGAAAAGCCACAGCGCCTTGATCATGGTTTCTATTTTCGGCCAAAAATTCACCCGGTACTCCGGCATCACCCAGTTGATGGATGATCTCAATGATGGTTTGCGTGCGCCGGGCGCCATCATGCTCGGCGGCGGCAATCCGGCGAAAATCCCGGAGATGACCGGCTATTACCAGCACTTGTGCGAAACGCTGCTGGCCAACGGTCGGATGACCGACGCCCTCTGCAATTACGACGGCTCTCGCGGTAACAGCGAGCTATGCGAAAACCTCGCAGCCATGCTTCGTGACCAATGGGGCTGGGACATCGGCGCCGATCACATCGCCTTGACCAACGGCAGTCAGAGCGCGTTTTTCTATCTGTTCAACTTGCTCGGCGGTCGTTACGAAGACGGCCGCAAGCGAAAAATCCTGCTACCGCTGGCGCCCGAATACATCGGCTATACCGATGCCGGAATCGACACCGATTTGTTTGTCGCCGGCAAACCCAAGATTGAGCTTCTCCCTGGAGGTTTGTTCAAATACCGCATCGACTTCACGACCTTGCCGCTTGATGATGACCTCGGTGCCATCTGCGTTTCACGCCCCACCAATCCAACCAGCAACGTCCTGTCTGCCGACGAACTGACGCTTCTCGATAACATCGCTCATGAGCGCGGTATCCCGCTGTTGATCGACAGCGCTTACGGCGTCCCCTTCCCCGGCATCGTTTTTACCGATGCGGTTCCGATCTGGAACGACAATATCGTGCTGTGCATGAGCCTGTCCAAGCTCGGCCTGCCCGGCGCACGCTGCGGCATCGTCGTCGCCCGCCCGGAAATCACCGCCGCCATCAGCAACATGAACGCCATCATCAGCCTCACTCCCGGCAGTATCGGGCCGGCGCTGTTGAACGAAATGATCCGGCGCGGCGATCTGCAACGCCTGTGCAGCGAAGTGATCCAGCCCTTTTACCACGAGCGCACGGCGCGATCCCTTGAAATTCTGCGCCACCACCTCCCGGAAGAACTTTGCCGCGTTCACAAACCCGAAGGCGCTTTCTTCCTGTGGCTGTGGTTTCCCGAGTTGCCGGTCGACGATCTGGAGCTTTACCGCCGCCTGAAGCAGCGCGGGGTTCTGATGGTGCCCGGCAGTTATTTCTTCCCCGGCTTGCAACAGCCTTGGGAACACACCCGGCAGTGCCTGAGAATGAACGTCGTTCCCGAGCCAACGGAAATCGAGCGCGGCCTGAAGATTCTTGCCGAAGAAGTCAAACGCGCACACGCGAAATCGTGAGGTGTCCGCAGGAGGCATGAACCAGTGCGTTATAATAGACAGTTTGCTCTAATTCTTCAGGAGTTTCACCATGCCTTTTGACCGTGTCTCCGCCGGCCACGACGTCCCCAACGATTTCAACGTCATCATCGAAATCCCGATGCGCGGCGACCCGATCAAATACGAAGTCGATAAGGAAACGGGCGCCGTTTTCGTTGATCGCTTCATGTCCACGTCAATGCACTATCCGTGCAACTACGGCTACATTCCGAAAACGTTGTCGGGCGACGGCGATCCTTGCGACGTGCTGGTGCTCTCGCCGGTGCCGCTGATCACCGGCGTCGTCGTGCGTTGCCGTCCGATCGGTCTGCTGCGCCTCGACGACGAGATGGGCGGTGACGCCAAAATTCTCGCCGTGCCGATCGACAAGCTTTCTTCGTTTTATCGCAACATCCATTCTCCGCGCGACCTGCCGGAATCGCAGCTTCAACAAATCTCGCACTTCTTCGAGCATTACAAGGATCTCGAACCCGGGAAGTGGGTGCGCGTCGGCAGTTGGGTCGAGGTCGAAGAAGCGCGCAAAGAAATTCTTGAAAGCGTCGCGCGTTTCGAAGCTTCGCTGTAAACGTCACCGTTCATCTATTATGCGCCTCTCCCGTTTTTACCTGCCCACCCTCAAGGAAGCCCCGGCCGAAGCCGATATCACCAGCCAAAAGCTGATGCTGCGTGCCGGACTGATCAAAAAAGCCTCGTCCGGCATCTACAGTTGGTTGCCGCTGGGTCTCATCACGCTGCGCAAAGTGGAAACCGTCATCCGCGAAGAAATGAACCGCGCCGGCGCGATCGAATTGCTGATGCCGAACGTCGTCCCCGCCGAACTGTGGCAGGAAACCGGTCGCTGGGACAAATTCGGCCCGCAACTGCTCAAAATCCGCGACCGCCAGGAGCGCGATTTCCTGTTCGGCCCGACGCACGAGGAAGTCATCACCGATATCGTTCGCAAAGACGTGCGCAGCTACCGCCAGTTGCCGGTCAATCTGTATCAGATTCAAACCAAATTCCGCGATGAAATCCGGCCGCGCTTTGGCGTGATGCGGGCGCGCGAGTTCCTCATGAAAGACGCCTATTCGTTCGATGTTGACGAAGCGGGAATGTTGCGTTCGTACCAGATCATGTACGACACTTACGCGCGTATCTTCGCGCGGCTCGGCCTCGCCTTCCGCGCGGTGGCGGCGGACAATGGCGCCATCGGCGGCGTCGCCTCGCACGAATTTCAGGTGCTGGCCGACTCCGGTGAAGACTTGATCGCTTATTGCCCCGACTCCGATTACGCCGCCAATATCGAACTGGCCGAAGCCGTTGCTCCGGCGGGGGCTCGCCCTGCTGCCGCAGAGGCGATGGCGAAAGTCGCCACACCAGAGATGACGACTTGCGAAGCCGTCGCTCAATTGCTTGGCTTGCCGCTCAAACGAACGGCGAAATGTTTGATGGTCGTCGCCGACGAAAAAATACACATGCTGCTGATTCGCGGCGACCATTCGATGAACGAAGTCAAAGTCGGCAAGCTGCCCGGTTTTACCGACTGGCGCTGGGCATCGGACGCCGAAATCGTCGAAGCCATCGGCTGTGTCCCCGGCTATCTGGGGCCGGTCAACCTGCCAAAAAACATTCCGCTGATCGTCGATCGCTCGGTCGCGGTGATGGCCGATTTCATCTGCGGCGCCAACGAAGCGGGATTTCACTTGCGCGGCGTCAATTTCGGGCGCGATGTGCGCGAACCCGATGCCGTCGCCGACCTGCGCAACATCGCCGCCGGCGATCCGTCGCCCGACGGCAAGGGAACGCTGGCGCTGTTGCGCGGTATCGAAGTCGGCCACGTTTTCGCGCTAGGTCATGTTTACGCCGAAGCGATGGGCGCCACCTACCTCGACGCGCAGGGCGAGTCGAAAGTGATGGAAATGGGCTGCTACGGTATCGGCGTCACCCGGATCGTCGCCGCCGCCATCGAGCAGCACCACGACGAGCGCGGCATCATCTGGCCGCAAACCATGGCTCCTTTCACCGTCGCCCTCGCGCCGGTCGGCTATGACCGCAATGAAACGGTGCGCGCCGCTGCCGATCAATTGTATGAAAATCTCGTCGCGCAAGGCATCGAAGTGCTGCTGGATGATCGCGGCGAACGCCCCGGTGTGATGTTTGCCGACCTCGAGCTGATCGGCATTCCGCACCGGATCACCATCGGCGAGCGCGGCTTGAAAGAAGGTAAACTCGAGTATCAACCGCGCCGGGCGATTGGAAAAAATGACACAATCTCCGTCCCCGTTGAAGATATCGTCACGTTCATTCGGCAAAAACTGGCCGAAGCCTGTTGATCCGGCTGATAATATAAAGATGCGTCCTGCTCATTTTCATTCGTTCTTCCGTCATTCGCCCTTCCGCCGACTGGTCGTTTTGTTGGCAAGCAGCGTGTTGTTGTTTGCTTCTCAGGCGCACGCCGGCGCCCAGATTGAAGAAGCGCTAGCGCCTTCGGTTGTCGCCGGTTTGCAGCGTTCGCTGTCGGATCGCCCCGTTCCCGCCGATTACCTCAACCGCCCCGAAGTACAGGCATGGATTACCGCGATCTCGCCGAAACTCGCCAGGCGCCTGCCCGATGAACGCGAACGCCGCGAACTGCTCGCGACCGTTCACTATGAAGGCATCCGCGCCGGCCTCGACCCGCAACTTCTGCTCGGCGTCATCCATCACGAAAGTGGCTTCAAGAAATACGCCGTTTCGGTTGCCGGAGCGCGCGGTTATATGCAAGTCATGCCGTTCTGGGTCAAGCTGATCGGTAACGAAGAACAAAATCTCTTTCACCTGCGCACCAATTTGCGCTACGGCTGCGTGATTCTGCGACACTATCTCGATATCGAAAAAGGCGATCTCTTTCGCGCGCTGGGTCGCTACAACGGCAGTCTGGGTCGCGCCGAATATCCGAATGCCGTCGCCGCCGCGATGAAGCGCTACGAAATTCAGGAAACATCCTCCGACGAAAAAGTCGCTGCGGCGAGTTCCGCAAAACAATAAACAGACGCCGAAGCGGCACCGCTCTCCCCTTCTGATGCCTGACAGCCGGTTCTTGATCGGGTCATCAGAACTTGTTTGATTCAAGCAAACACTGCTGGATTTCCGCTTTCGCGGGAATCCAGCATTTTTTTGAACGTGATCGTTTTTTTACAGAAACGAACGTGGCACCTGTTTTTTGTGGGCTCATTGTTTATTCAAGGATTCTGAAGAAAAGAGGAAGGCTCGCTTTCCCTTCATATTTGACTTTCCCCAGATCGTTAAATATACCTCCTTCAGGAGAAGGTGTCTTTCTGACATTCCCTTCACTATCAACATATCCAAAGGAAGTGCTGGTTCCCCCATCTGCGGTTCGTTCAGTAAGGAATGTCAGGCCTGTAATCGCGCCCGGAACATCAACAGTCGCTTTTAACTCGCCACTACCGATCTCGCGTATATAGATTATTGAATGAGCGCCATTTGTACTACAGTCTTTCACCGTATCGCTATAGGTCGTTGCCGCATAAACGATGTACTTGTAGAAAGCCAATGGGCTAGCAATCACATGATAGTTTTCCGGCAAATCATGATACCAACCGCCCGCCCATCCCCAGTTTCCCGTAACCAGTCTTCCAAACGGAGAGCCCTTTGAAACATCTTTCATGTAGTTGGCGTCTCTATTGGTGAAATGGTAGGTTGTTCGAGTTTTATCTCGACTTCGGTCAGGATTCCTAGGATCCCAGAAACCGTCAAGATAACCGTACATGGTATTTCCAATCTTGCTCTTCAGATCAGCGGCGCTGGTAAGCCGTCCTGTACCAACAAAGACCCATCGCCGACCTTTTTCGCCACTCTCATCCAGTTCCACCGCCGTTGTTGGTTCCGTGCTGACCGGCTGCCAGTTTCCCTTCGGATCCCTCAGGTGGTAGCCAAGCTTGCTGGCGCTCCAATTTCTTATGTTCGGATCGTCAAGGATAAAGCGCCATAGCATCCCTCGTTGGTCGCCGCCATAAACAACTCTCACCGTTTGATCTTTGTAAGAATCAACAAACCCGACAATGTTCCCCATCCCGGCAGGCCAACTTGCCGTGCCGTGTCCGGCAACCACTTGGAACGCTTCCGGGTCAAGCAACTCAGCGATCTGGCTGTCGGAGGGGACATCCCCATCCGTCAATTTCGCTATGTGCAAACGTGCAATGCCGTCTCCCTTCTTGGGCTGGCCTTTGCCGGTTCCGTTGTTGTAACCCGAGGGCATAAGCGCCACCCAGTCATCCTTTCCATGGTATTTCGTCTTGGCGATGACGGGTCGGCCATAGGTATAACCCATGTTTTTATCGGTAAATTCCCACATGGCTATCGGGTTATCGGGATCTGTAACATCAATGGCAAAATAAGAGGTGCCACCTTTCCCCAAGCCGCTGACCAAAACAGTTTTCCAAGTACCATTTACTTTCGCGTCCATGACGCGCGGTGTCGCATCGACGTAATAGCGGTGATAGAACATTTCCATAGTTCCACCCTTGCTGCCGCTGAGATCAATCGGCGGACAATTCCCATAAATATCTTTCTCGCTCGCCGCACATTTTTTGGACGGCACATCGCCTGGACCAAATCCGGGGCAGAAGCCTATTGCATCCTTGACACCATCTGGGCAGGTAGGCGCCCACCCCGGGCAATAGCCTTGAGCATCACGCTTGTCTATCTCGCAATTCTGCGCGTCTAAATACTCTTGTGGAAGTTCTTCATCCTCGTTCGAAACCTCACCTCGCCAAGAAGTGGACGCCAACGCGGCCAAGCCGCCCTCCGCCGCGTTCCGAAACAAATTGGACGGAATGTACGCCCACAACTCTTCACCCGTCTTGGCGTCAAACGCATGCAGCATTCCATCATTCGCGCCTACATAAACAACGCCTTTTCTGTTCTTATGAACATTCGCGAATTTTTTGTATCCTGGATTTTTGCTGTTGTTTGTTTCATCGTCATCATACTCCCATGTCAGTTTCCACTCAGGAGGCGTCTCCGATGTATCCAGCCACATTGCGGGGCCTGCATAAACAGGCTGGGAGTTCACGATATCGCCCAGCGGGCCTGTCCGCCGCCGAAATTGCCCCACACCGGAGCCTTCATTGCTGCTATCCCCTCTGAGATAAGCAATCATCGCTTCTTGAGATTGCTTCGTGGCGCCCAAGGTTTTCCTCTGGTTATCAGACAGGTCGTTCCATGTGAAATCAATCCGTTGTTTGACCGTTTGCCCCCCGGCATCCTTTAGCGTAATGATCTTTCTCGACATCCAGGGCTCCTTATCCTGTGGAGTCGGTTTAAGTCTTTCTTTCAATACTTTGGAAGCGCTCCAGCAACTCGCACCACATTCAGCGTCCGTTTTTTGTTTCCCCGTCGTCTTGTCAAGCTCTACTCTCTTGAGGTCGCCAGACCATCCTGGAGCATAAGAGGGGACATACGCAACCGCCGATTTATCCAAATTTCCGCTCTCAAATACGGCATTGGCTTCCGTTCCGCCAACCGATGTCAACTCCTTAATCAGCGTACGCAAATTACCCTCAAACTCTGTGGGTGTCTGAGATGAAAGGTAAGTTCCAAAGCCGTTGACAGCAGCGTGCCACAAATCGTCGGCTCTGGGATCTGCCCAAGCTCCATAAAGCGGCGCATCGTTGACCGCCGGCCATTTTCTTGCGCCGCTTTTCAACTCTTCGATGATCAGGCTTTGATTGTTTACAGGAAACACCCCTTGCATTCCAAAAGCAAGAGCAGAGAATGTGACATGCGGCCATGTCGCCGGGTCAGCGGGCGTTGACGGCACCATATATTTTCCGCCGTTGCTTTGATAAAAATCGGGTCTGAGATCCTGCCTCCAACCTTCAATCGTTATGTCGGCCAGTGTCCTGCAAGTCGAAAAACTGTTATCTTGAATCGGCTCCGGCCACGAGGCGCCGCTGCTAAGTTTTTTTCCATAAACTTCTACGTCGGAATCAGGAAGAGAACCATTCACAACCGAATCACGATTACCCGTTACGGAGAGGTTGGCTGCCCCCAAAGAGCAGCTATCATTCCAAACGCCATCGGTGAACATGATCACGTTATTGCGCTGACAAGCGTATTTAATCGGGGCGCAGTTATCGCTAGTAAAACTGGGGGTTGTACACGTTCCTGTTGCAGGAGGTTTCCTTTTAAAATACCCGTAAACATCATTCATCCTGGCCTTCATGGGGGTGGTGCCAGAGACATCGTTAAATAGCGATGAATAAAAGCTTTCCCTGTTGTCTCCGAATTTTCCTATTGGCGTCCCTGCGAAAGCTTCCATGCGAGTAAACCCCACGTGCATGTAAGGAGGGACATCCTTGAAAACTCGTGAGATAACGGTTCTTCCCGTTCTTTCGCGCGTCCCATAATAGACAAACCAGTTGAGATAGTTTGTCATCTCTTCCTCGAAGGTGCGTGTGACGGTATCGAGATCCCCGGCCTCATTAATATAATGATGCGTATAAGTTCTCAGTTCATCCTGAAGGTCGAGGATGACCGGAATGAAGGGATTGTATTTCGTATTGTCGTCTTTCCTCGGCGTCATCTTGTCGCCATAGGGATAATAAAAATAGGGGTATTTATGTTTGAGCGGATCGTAAGAGGCGTCCGTCAGAGCAACGCAGTCACTTGTTCCGTCCCCAAACCCATGATAATTCGCATTTGAATGCCCCGGCCAAAACGGTTGTTGTGTTGTCGTGTCGAATGCCGCATTTTCTTTGTCGCACCACTTCACGCTGGTTTTGTAATAATGGAGCGGCAAATAATTATTATTGCAGCCCCGCCATGTCAATCCCGCAAGCCTCGGTACATTATCTGTGCTGTCCCTGTAAAGATTTCCGTTGTTATCACAATAAAAAGTGAATAACTCCGATACTTCGGGATCCTCAATATCCACAAAATGCTTCTTCAAAATACGCATATTTGTGTCAGTCATGGTGACCCGATAGTTTAAATTCCGCCCCCTCGCAGTGAACGATTGCGCTGCAACGGCAGGGTTGATTTGTGCTGGAGAACTTATCGTCTGCGTCGTTTGATTTTTCAAGCTAAAGTTACTTGGACTGTTATTCCAATACCTGCCAGCAGCGTTTCCCTCCGGAACCCAGCTCCAATTTTTTGTATTTGTTTTGTTCATGGCAGGATAGGTAACCACATCCTTTCCATCATTGGCAACCAGCGCTCTGGCCCATGTAGGAAGTTTTCCGTGTCCGCCAACGATTTGCGGCGGCAGATAAATTACTGTCGGGTCATACGCTTGACGGTTAAACGCTGCCGACAGCATGGGGGGGAATATGGAATAACTACCTCTATCCGTTAAAACCGAGGCCGGATAATGATCGGCCAGCACGTTATTACTAGTAGTCACCGTTCTGTTGTTTTTGGCCGTCAGACTATCTGCTGTGTTTCCAAACACGATATAGTAGTAATTGCTCCCCCCTGCACTCCACCCTCCCAGGCTGTCGGGCGTATAGCCTCTCCACATTGAAGATGAATTATCGTAAACCAACAAAATATTGGGCGCGAGATCGTTCATCAACTCGCTCATGATCGGGCTGTCGCCAAGAACAATCGGCGCGCGTAATGCCGATCCTTGTGCCAGAGCGTTACCCACCAACAGCGGCATCGCTCCGGAAAAAACGAAAAGAAAGGTCGTGCACAGTAACCAGTACCTGAAGCCATTGATCGCGTTTGATGATAAAGATTTCATGACTTTGTTCCCTTTTTAATTTAAAACAATAGCCGACTGCGCATAAGAAACGACGTTACGAGGGCCATCAATACGTACGGTAATTCTGAAAAGCGCCGCCGGAACTCCCACCGTAGCTAAAAGGTCACCACAATTAACGTTAGCGTCCCAGCACGGCTCTAAATTCCCGCTAGCACCTATCGCCCCACCCAAAGAACAGTTCTGCAAACTGGCAGGACCATTATCCCTGCACATTCTCTCGATCATCACGCTCGCCTGATTTCCCAATGCATCTTGACCCCGGAGAGCGACGCCCACGTTTCCCCTGTTCTGCAACAACCAAGGAATTCCTCTGGCGTTTTCATTGGGTTGAATAGATGCGTAATAGCCCCAAAAAACCCCGTTTGTATTAAAAAAATCTCTCGCGGCGCCATGAGCCACTCCTTCCAAGGTTCTGATTTCTGCGAAGAGAGCAGTACGAGCGGCCTCATCCGCCGCTTGCCGAAAGGACAAATTACCGATTGCTGATGTTGACGTATCAACCGAACGCATCAGGCCGATAGCGGCCACTGTCATTGCCACCAAAACCAATAAGGCAACAATCAATGCAATTCCTTTGGGGCAACGATGAGTGGCGTTTCTGTGGATATAGCGTGCGTTCATATATCCTCGCATCACATTAAGTTGCTATTAGGACTCCAGATGCTGTTCCTTATCGGCACCACCGTCTCATAAGCCCGATACCGCCACCCCAGCCCCTTTGAATCCGGATTGTTGAACGTTCGCACTATCGCTCCCGCAGGGCATGCGGCAGGAGGAACAGACGGACAGAACAGTCTAACGGTCTCGCTCCGATCGTAGTCGCGCTCCGGCTCATCGGCTCGCACGATCAACCCATACCTGATCGCTTTTATCTGTCCGATCTGTGCCGGCGTCTTGGTAACAACCCCTCCCGATGCCCATGATGAATCCGTGCTCACGTCTTGCCATTGCGTAACCGCCCCAGCACCAACGGTGTCCAGTCCGTATTGCGCATAAAAACCCATCACATTCGACGCCACCGGATCGGAGCCTTCGGGGTCTGTCTGAAATACAGAGGAGCCCGCCACCAAGACCCATCTTTGTATCTGAAGAACATCACCGCGCAGAGAGATGATGCTCCTTTCCAGACTGCCCATATCTACAACTTGTCGCACATCACCAATGCCACTGAGATCAACGCCGCCAAGTGCTACGGTAGCCTGCCCGAGCTCTGGAGTACCCATCGTTACACCGGCTACCTGAACAGCTTGGCAACCACCATCGCCTATCACATATAAGACGCTATTGGGCCTGAAACCTAGCGGTGCGTTGATGACAAGATCCGTCCCGTCAAAATTTGCAGCCAAAGGAAGAGGATATAAAGAAGACGTGCTATAAGTAACAAATACCTTACTGTTGCTCCGACCACCTCCGGAGCCGTCATCGCCATCATCATCTATTGCCACAGGAACCGGAAGCAACGTAGCTGCGTCCCCGTCAACCCCGTCTCCTGCCGGACAGTTTCTGAGCAAAGCAGCGGCGGCATTCGTAAGCACCCCCCCTCCAGAACTTGACAGCTTTCTATTCATCAGAAAAACCGAATAAAGCCCTGAAATCTGAGCCTCTCCAATCGACACAATATTTCTTTTTGTTTTTTCGGAATTTCCGTAAACAATATAAATCGCATAGATCGCCAGCAGACCAATGGTCACCGCCACCATGATTTCAATCAGGCTGACACCCCTTTGCCGCCTGCCTGACATCGTCTTTTCAATTTTTTTCGCAAGGCTCATTTTCATCACCACACAAGCGGAGAGGTTTGGGAGTAGCTATGCCTTCGACTCGCTTCCTTGCGATCGTCCCATTGAACCGTTACAGAAACCTCTGCAGACATTAAGCGAGCAACGCCCGCAGGGGTGTTGGTAAAAACGACTGTCATCGTCGGGTTGGTTTGCGAGCCCAAAAGCGGTTCTACTCTATTAGAGACAAAACTGCTATTTGCTGAACCGCCAGTTTCCCAATCGCTTTCTACATCCCCATATGCCCTTCCATCCGCCCACATACTGGCTACATATTCATTCACCAAATTAACGGCTTCCGCGCGCCCCCTTATTTCTCCCGTTGTGCCCAGCATTTTTGCCTGCAAGCCAACCAGTGCCACGATGCCCAAAGCAAACAGCAGAACAGAAACCAGAACCTCAACGAGCATGAAACCGAAATGGACACTTCTTGAACTCGCTTTGTTCATCCTTTTGAACTTTGTCTTCATCGCTACACCTTTAGCTTCAGTTCATCACTTATCGCCTGCCCCGGCAATCGCCCATGACTCACGGTAGCGGAGAAAAACGACAGCTCTTTGGATCGGTTGAGGGAAAACTCGGATCAGGATCGCACACGCGAACACCACCCGTCATCCGCACATCAACCTGCAAACGACGGGTGCCGGCTAAAGAACCTGTGACAGTAATATTATTAGGAGGAGAAGGAGGGGAAAGCGTAGCAGTGGTTGCAAGGTTGCTGCGTAATGCGCGTCCTGTATTTTGATCAAAAGTCACCATTATTTCGTCCGCACTTACAGCAGCAGCGGGATTCACGATCACTGAAACTCCTTTCCAATTATGTCCGCCAGCCCCCCATACAAATGATTCTACAAATGGGTCAACCCTCTTCACAGGAGTCTCCGTATCGTCTAACTGCCAAATCGTCCAACTCCCGTCAGCTCTATTTATAACAACTTCTGTTGGCGCACTTTTTGCCATCGCATGAAGACGCGCCTGTCGCATTCCTGCCGCGATCGATTCGGCGACATTCCTTATTTTCGTGTTTTCAAGATAAACGCTGATACCAGGCGCTGCCATTACCAGGAGAAGCGCGGCAAGGGCTAAGACGATCATCAACTCGATCAACGTAAATCCTTGAATACTGGTTTCCACTTTCATGGTAGGCCTCGTGCCATCAGCAAGAACCGTCACTTTTCAAAATCCAACAAGACGTATGGGCACGCCCCCAAACTCCTGTTGAGGTCGTGGTCTTGGCATTTGCGTTGTCTATCGTATAGACAAATCCGTTAACGAGCCCTCCCCCCGTTGCTGTGAGTCTATAGCCCGCAGGCACTGGCGGAGCCGCCGCTGTAAACGCACAAGTAACTGAGAATCTTCCTACCAGAACTGGAAAGAGCGTCGCGTTCGTACACCTGCTATAGTCCTGCGTATCCAAAAAAGAGAGCTCCATCTTCACTCTCTCGTCCGACAGTGCTGCCAACCCCTCAGGAATTGCTCCCCGCCGCAAGTAATCGGTATAGCTCGGTAAAGCGATCGCCGCCAGAATCCCGATGATCGCCACAACAATCATCGCTT
Organism: Burkholderiales bacterium; assembly: GCA_031260355.1. GTDB lineage: Bacteria > Pseudomonadota > Gammaproteobacteria > Burkholderiales > Casimicrobiaceae > UBA931. The sequence goes on along the minus strand of JAIRJZ010000002.1, from coordinate 3,350 downwards.
CGATCAGAGTAAATCCCTTTACCGATAATGGACTACGCGCTACGCCAGTGCTGAGCCAGGATTTGTCCAAGAAGCAGGTTTTGGCCTTTTCCCACTTCGTCTGCCGCACAATGGCCGGGTATGTTTGCAGTTCCCAACACGCCCCCGCTACCGGGTCGCCAATCAGCTCACACACTATTTCCCGCGTCCACAAACCCAAGTCAAAACCATACTGCTGACACAGGTTGCAACCCTTGGCTCTGAAAAGAACTTTGTAAAACCAGCCGCAGTGCAGACCGGACGAGGCGACCACTTGGGCAGACGCCTCACCTTCGCCCATGTGCTCAAGCGCCATCAGGCGCACCTCTTGCAGAGCTACTCGCGACGCTGTACGTTTGTCTCCCATGTAAGTTAGACATGGGATCACAGATATTTGTTCCCTGATTTGCAACTTATCAGTAAACCAAAATTGTCCTAATCCTCTACTACAAGTGTGGAGAATGAAATGCGCGAACACGCCCTGACAAAGCGTGTTCGCTTGAATTAAAAACTTTTCTTCAACGGTTGTCGCTTATCGCACACCGCTTTGCCTAATTCCAGTTTTACAAAATTTTTCGAAACCTGAAAAACACTACTGTGTCCAAGGACACAACTGCGGCCTTGCCGAAACATTCCTTTTCGTATCTATCCCCACTATCGGATAGCGGAATGTCTTGCGCCCATTACGCAGCATTACTTTTCTCCACTCCCTTTTAAAACAACGATGAAAACTACTAACCGTTTACAACGTATCGGCATTGCGCTTGTTGCTGCCGCACTCACGACTTCTGCGGCAACGGCGGCTGATTACACCGCAACTGTCGATGGCGCCGTCCCTCACCGTCAATTGAACACTGGCGATACCGTCACCGTCACCGGCTATTCGATAACCGCTCTGAATGCCAGCGGCGTCTCCGGCGGACAGCCCAACGGAATTGTGGTGACAGGAGGCGGTGGAATCACTGCCGCAAATCTCAACGGCGGCGCAACCGGCGTGGTTACCGCCAGAAATGGCGGCACCATCGATTTGGGAACCGGTTCTGCTGTTCAGACCGAAGGCTACGGCGCGCCGGCTGGAATCGTTGGTGCGGCCGGTCTTGCTGCGCTGGAACTCAATAGCGGCTTTTTTTCTTCCATCGCCGCGACCAACCCGTCAATAACCGTCAAATCCGACAGGCCTGTTGGCGCCTATGCCTATCTCGATGGCTCAATCGCTTTGAAGGGAACCGCCATCTTTCATACCAACTCCAATGGAACAAACGGCTTGGGATTGATAGCGAGCGAGCGCGGACGTTTGTCTGTGGAAAACGCGACAATCACAATGGAGGGAATCGGTACCGCATGGGGGGAAAATCAAGCGGCACTTTGGGCGCAAAAAGAAGGACAAATTCAAGCGACAGGAACGGTAACGATGGCGGTTGCCGGAAATGTTGTCTTTGGCGCCTACGCGGACACTGTCAGCCAGATGACGCTCAACAGCATCACGGGAACACTCACTGCCAAGAACGATACCGAGGCATGGGGCATCAGATCAGACGGTGGCACCATCACCGTCACGGGCAGCATCAACCCATTTCACGTTCAAGCCGATGACGGCGGCGCCACGGGTGCTGCCGCTGCCGGAAACGGGAAAGTCCTGCTGCAAGGGTCTTCCAACATCGCTGTTTCAGGAAAAACAGCGTATGGCCTGTCCATTTTCAACGGTGGTGTACTCACCGTCAATGACAGTTCGTGGAACATCACGGGAAACAGCAGCGCAGCCATCATCCTGACCAGAGCGACTGTCGCGTCCACCACTACGATTCAGATCAACAACAGCACGCTGAAAAGCAATCAGTACGGCATTGTTATCAGGGGCGGCGCAACAAACGTGGCACTCGACCACACCACCCTCGTCAACGATTCCGGAATTTTGATCGACGTAGAACAAAACACCATTGCCGGTGCGCTCGATATGACTGCCAAAAACGAAAGCCAACTGTCCGGCACGGCAAACGTCGATGCAGCGAGCACATCAAACCTCGATCTGCAAAGCAACTCGCAGTGGACGATGACCGGCGACTCCACCGTCACCGGATTGACACAGGACAACAGCCGCGTTCTCTTTTCACCGCCGGTCGCTGCCGCATTCAAAACGCTGACGGCTCTCAAGGACTATACCGCCAATAACGGGAGCACGATGGTCATGAACACGACGCTCGACGCCGGCGCTGCTTCCACCACGACCGACCGGCTCGTCGTCAACGGCAATACCGGCGGTACCGTCGCGCTCGATATTCAAAACGCGGACGGCGCCGGTGGGTTGACCACCGGCAACGGCATTCAGATAGTGAAAGTTCAAGGCGTTTCCAATGCCGTCTTCACGCTTGCCCATCCTGTCGTCGCTGGCGCTTACCAATACGAACTCGTCAAAGTCGGCAATGACTGGTATTTGCAATCAAAACAAAGAGACCCCGGAAATCCCGGAGGAAATTCGCCCGCTTCCGTTCCGACGCTCGGCAGCAACGGACTGATCCTCTTGATCGGCTTGCTTGGCGTATTGGCCTTCACCGCTCGACGGCGTTTTTTCTGATCGGTTTTTTGTGGAATTCCCGTCGAAAACAACGAGCAGAATCTTTTTCGCCTGCACACTAATTTACGTTACGGCTATGCCGCTCCCGCCTCCCGCGACGAAGAGGCGGGGAAGCATTTTCTTGGGATCAGCTACAGAAACATACTTGTCTGATGTTTGCTCCCACCGCCCGCTTGTGGAAAGGCCGCAAAGGCAAGGGGACTGGATTCTGCGTCATTTTGCGCGAAGCCGCAGAATCCAATACCCCACCCCATACCCAAGGAAAGGCTTGACATCACCTGAAAAGAAAATGCTTTTTCATCCCCGTTTCTTTCACCTTACTGTTCTTCATCATGCTCATATCAACTTGTACAGGGCTTAATCGGTTCGTGTCGCTGCCATCGCCCAACTGCCCGCGATCGTTACGTCCCCAAGCCCACAAACGGCCCTGATCATCGAGCACCAGAGAGTAGAAGCCACCTGCAGAAACAGCCACGACCGTACTGCCATTGAGTGACGTGAGATCAACTTGTACGGGGCTTAATCGACGCGTGGTGCTGCCATCGCCCAACTGACCGTATTGATTATTACCCCAGGCCCACAGACGACCCTGGTTATCAAGCGCCAAAGAGTGATTATGGCGCGCTGAAACAATCACGACCTTACTGCCATTGAGCGGCGTGAGGTCAACTTGCACCGGTCTGGTTCGGTTCAAAGTACTGCCATCGCCTAACGGGCCATTATAGTTATCCCCCCAAGCCCACAAACGACCCTGATCATC
>JAIRJZ010000049.1 GCA_031260355.1 Burkholderiales bacterium | reverse complement strand
GCTGTGTGATTCCGGCGTGGTCTTCTCATCTTTCCTGCTCCTTTCTATGCGGCTTGCGCCGCTCAGTTTAAAGCAGAGTTTCACTTATCGGACTGTCCGAATTTCCGGAGCCACTTCTGTTACCGTTAATTTAGGATTTGGGGCTTCTGCAGGCGGTTCCATAGAAGGATCTCCTGGAATAGGAGGGACTCCTTTTGATGGAGGAGCTTCTTTTGGGGCTTCCGGCGGAGGAGGGAGACTCGGTGCGGGCTTTGGTTTGCAAATATCAGGAGGGGTTTCTACGACCACTACTTTTGCAACTCGCCCATTTTTACAGTGAGCGATTTTCTTTATAGAGATAATATGGGGGGATTAAAAATGATACCGAATTGGCTATATAAGATTCTTAAGTTGTTTATGGTCTTTTTTTTCATGGCAGGTATAGGGGTGTGTGCTGGTTTTTTAGGGTGGCACATAGAAAGCAATGTGTTAAAAAGGGCAGCTTTTTGTATTACAACGGCACCAGTGGTAATCCCCCCACAAAAGTGAGCCGATTGAAAGTAGAATTTTCCATGCTGTACAGATGAAGGGAAAGTTCACATGAAGAAATCGAGATTTAGCGACAGCCAGATAGTTGGGGTGCTGAAGCAGGCGGAGTCATTTATAGGGAAGAGGTCAAAATCTGACAGTTCTCGTTTTGTTGGTGCCTGATTTGTAGAGGCACAATTTGGCTACAGCGAGCCCAAAAGAAAAGACTCCCGTTTCCGGAAGTCTTTGAATTCGTTGGCTCCTCGACCTGGGCTCGAACCAGGGACCTGCGGATTAACAGACCAGAAGGCAGCGTAGTTTATCTTTTAACATCAACTGCTTACAGAGTCCGCGCAAATTTCTGTGATGCTTTGAAACGCACTAAAACCGTGACCCAATAATCGTCGTTGCTACGTTTTCACTACGTTCACCTCGCGCGCTTCATCGACCGACATCTGGGCGCCGCCTCTTCTGTCGTCACGAAAAACACATGAATTGCGAACAATCCGTAACAAATCCGTGGTAGCATCCGCCAGATTCATAAAGCATCTTTTCTCGCAAGGCGCCACTGACCGTCACTTAGCGCCTGCTTCACGGGGGTAAATCCGAAAAGGGGATTACCAATGAAGCGTTTCTTACCAAAGATATTAGCGGTTGCAGTTTGTCTAACCGTTGCTTTTTCTGTGTCTACAACAGCGTCAATCGCAGCAACTATTGATGGAGCCATAGGCTATCAAATTATGACCCATCAGGATTCAACTATTTACTTTAACGGAGCAGAAGCGTGTGCGAAAGCCCCAAACAATGCAAACGCGGAAGGATGGTCATATGTAGGGCCTCATTTTTTCTGGCACCCTGAGTGGGCCGGTGGCTGTAGATATACCCAACTCATTATGGGGGCGACCAAAATTGATAACTACTTTGCTCAAAATTGGGTGGTGCAAGTAGCTGTTTGTCCCGCTGGATATACGGTTGTTGATGCTTGGTTAGGTGAGCATCCATGGGTTAAGTGTAAACCCACAAACTGATTTATAAAACTAAAGCGCCCTTCGGGGCGCTTTTTATTTCTCGCACGGTTGCCGGTTGCACACCAGCCGCACAAGCTCATCGTAATCCGACACGCACTGCGCCAGAACACGGTGAACCTCTTTGACGTTCTCCATCACGTCAGCACCCGACTGGCTCGCCGGCATCTCGGTAGCGGACCCGAGACGGCACCCGTGCAGCGCATACTCAGGGACGGGCGAGACGTAAGCCTTGCTTACAGTCGTAGAACAGCAGCCAGTCAGCATCAGGCAAGCGCCAATCGTCAGCAAGAGCATTATTCTGGTCAGCATGAGGCTTTTCCTCTATGGTGGGTGGTGTTGGGTCAGGCACTGCGCTGGCGTCGCTTGCAGGCGATTCTGTGAGGCCGTTTTTCTTCGGCGGTGGTCTTTTTATTCCGGCAAAGTAATCGTTGATGGTGGACCGCTTTTCTGCCGCCTGGGCGGTCACGGGACGATCCGCGCTGGTGATTTTCTCTACCGCATTGAGCGATTCTTTGACGACGGAAAGTTCCGCAGCCGCTTTCTCGGCTTTGCATGATTTCGACGCCTGCCAGTAGCCCAGCCAGCCGCCGCCGGCAGCACCGACAGCAAGCGCGGCGATGGCCGCCAGTATCAGATTGCGGATCATAGCTCTTCTCCAAGGCATCGGCGACGCTCATCGGCACGTCGAATCTCAAGGCCGCGCAACCGCTTTCCCCCCGCGTACACCCATCGCGGCAGTTCATTGCAGGCGCCGGCGTAGTCGCCGGAGTTCAGTTTTCGTACCAGCGTTGACTTGCAAAAAGCGCCGCCGCCGATGTTGTAGGCCAAGCTGACGTAAGCTCTGTATTCGTGCGGGTAGAGCGGAACCTTAACGCACCGCGCAACGGCGTCGCCTGCGTATCCCGTATCGCGCAGCAGGTACGCCTCCGCCGTCTCTCGCGTGATGGTGTCGCCCATTTTCACGCCGAGCGTGGTTCCGTAACCGATGGTCGGCACTCCTGCGCTGTCGAGATAGGCGTCATCGCTGTAGCCCTCGTACCCGGCGATGACGCCGAGCAGCGCGACACAGACTGAAAAGAAGCCGACGGCCATGCGCTCAACGTTTTTTGCTATCGCCACGGAAAAACCTCCTAATCTTGTCCAGCAGAGCTTCTTTCTTTTTCTGCTTCCCCGCTATGGAAATGTTTCCGAAAGAGTCTGTAAATTTTTTTCGCTCACGTTCCCACTGCATATGCCGTAACGCAGCGCGTACTTTCGGAATCATCGTGATAATCTGCATGACCATAAAAATCAACGTCGCCACCCCGACAACAAACTGAATCTCGTGCGTAGTTATCCATGTCCCGATTGCCCCTATTCCTGTCTTGGCGATGGCAGGTTTTTCCGCGGCGGCAACGGCAACAGAAAGTTTTTTGAAAGTCAGCATAGTCATACCTCCGGCCAGCCGGTGAGCCATGTGTAAATGAGTACGTCGCGCACATCCTTTAACTTATCGATGGCGTCGCAGTGCTTGCCCTCGACTCCTGCAATCTTTGCCTCCATCTCAAAAAATGCCGTCGCTTTCCGCTCGATTATTTTTGCAAGTTCGCGCGGGTCGATTCCTCTTATCTCGGCCTCTTCCCAGATTCTCGGATTCGCCAGCGTTGTTGACGGGCCATATCCTGTGATTTTCACGGCCTCTGAAAATTTGTAAGACCACGACGCAGCCTCCCACATCGACGTCCCGGAATAAATCTTGTTCCTCAGACCTGAGGCGTAATCACGGATCGCTTGCTTGATATTCTCTTTCGCGGTTTCGAGCGGCGGCACCTTGTCAACCGGCGGCAGCGGCTCGTTCCCCTGCGAAAGCCATGCCTGATAGGCATTCCAGCCAGGCTCGCCGCGCATGATGGTTTTACCGGTCGTGTGATCGAACACGCCGCCTTGCGACAAAAGCTGATAGCGAACGGTGCTCATGACAACACCCTCGGCGCGAGCCAGCGCAGAACGCACTCTCCAGGACTGCCGGGAAGCAAACTTGTTCCGCCATCTCCAGAATTGTTTCTCCTTCTCAAACCCAAAGCGCATCTGCCGCGCGCGTTTGTGCCACCGCCTGCGCTGCCGCCAAAAGCATGCCCGCCAAGTAGCCCTGAAACGGCTGCGGCTGGGGCATTAGAAGCAATGCCCCCCGAGCCGCCGAACGTTGTTCCATTGCCAACGCTCGCGCCGTAGCCACCGCTCACATTTACCTGAACGCCAACGGAGATGTCCGATGGTGCGCCGATCCCTCCGCTTGTTTGTGTTGCATAACTTCCAACCAAGCCGCCGCCGCCGATGGTGCCGGTTATAACTTGCCCTGGCTCGACAACCGCCATCATGTCTAATAACGACGCAGCGCCTCCGCCGGAATAATTGCCGAAGGTGCCACCACCACCACCACCACCACCGCCGCCGCAGATGTCGAACCACAAAACATGCACACCTTCCGGCACGGTGAAAGAAAAAGCGCCCGGGCTGCCAATGACGTGCGTTTGCCAAACCGACCCCGCGTTTTGAGCAACGGCAACCGCTTGCGCCAGCGCGTTGTATTGCGCCATCGCCGCCGCCGCCGTCTGCATCGAACTGACAAGCGCATCAAGATTATCCAACCTTGCCACTCGCTGCGCCGTCAACCTGTTAACGTAAAGGTCGCGCATCCGGTTGCACAGTGATCGTAATTGCCCTCTCATTTTTAGCTCCAAGTCTCGCCGATCCAATTACCGGCGCTGTCGTATTGATAGGTTCGCGTGGCGTTCGGCGCATGCGGGTCGCTTCGCAGGTTCCACGTCGCGCCGCCGTCGCCGCTTTCGTAATAAGTTTCCGTCTCGACTTCGCCTACGTTCGGCCCGGCCTCGACGTAGGTCAGGTCGCAACGCGTCACGCGATTCCCGCGCTGCGCGAATTCCTGAATAACGCGGCCTTGATCGTCAAGCGTTTCGCTGGATGTCCAGCCGAGCGCGTCGTAAAGCGCCAGATCGTCGATCAGCGCGTTGTCGTTCGCCTGGGCGATGACCGGGACTTGTGGCCCGGGCGTTTGCGGCGTCAGGCCGTCGGGAGAAAAAGGGATGTAAACCATGTTTGCCTCAGTAAGAAATTCCGCTGAACGTGCCGGTGAACGGCACGGCAACCTGCTGATTCGTCGCGCTGTTGAACACGCGAACCTCGAACGTGTTCGGCTCGGTTTCGGAAAGCTGGAAGTTCGCGGCAATACCCAGCAGCGCGTCCGCGCCCTGTGGGCTGACACTGCAATCCTTGATTCCAAAGTACCGGCCAACCAGCGTCACGATCACCGGCCCGACGGCACTGGAAACGCCGCTGAACGCCTCTACGCGCGGGTCAGCGGTGATCACCACCCTCGGAAGACCGTGAACCGTCATCGCGCCTTCCGTCGAGAACCGCACCCGACAGAAGCGCGCGCGGGTACGCGCCGAGCCGCCGCCGTGCGATTCGACCATCACCATATCCATTGATGTTTCGAGCCAGACATGGACAACGCCATCGTCTGTATCGACATCGGCAAGCACGGTGTATTGCCCGTCAACCGCAACGCCAATGTCCCACCATTCCGTCACCAGCGACGACTCGCCACCGCCGTGGTAAGCGTTGACCGGCAGCGGGTAGTTTTCCATCGACAGCGGGAACAGCGCCGCCCATGCGTCGCCGTGGTTGGTCGAGTAGTGCGTCACCCCGTCACGCGTGATCCACGCGAACATGTTCGTCAGGATCGCAACGGAATACTGGTTCTCATCGACAAAATACGCGCTGTTGTCCGGCGCGACGCGGAACTGGACGACCTTCGGGCTTTTCGACGGATGCTCGCTCTGATCAATGGCGACGATGCCGTAATTCCAAATGCCAGCCGGCTCCGAATTGCTGCGGTACGCCAGCATGTCCGGCTCATCGATGATGGTGCCGGTTTCCCAAGACCCCGACAGCGGCCAGCGCCTGATCTGATAACGCTTGATCGCGTCGATGTCCACGACGCGCGTCCATGAAAATAGCACCCAATTCGCCACCTGCTGAATCGTCAGCCGCTCGACATCTGGCGGCGGCATTTCCTTGCCGAGCGCGACGATGTCGCCAGCGATAAAGTCGCTTGAGAAAATGCTGGTGCGCGTCGCTACGCGAACGATGTAATGCACACCTTCCTCGACCACAGACGTCGTGTAGGTCGGAACGTCGGTGTTGCCGCTTTCCATCAGCCGGTTGTTTGACCAGACTTCGACGAAATACGATTTCTGGTACGGAAAATCATCAACCGGAGACCACGTCGCGCGGATGCGCGACTTCATCGTTCTGTCGGCCAGCGGGAAAAGTTCCTCTTCCAACACAAGGCTCATCGGCGCCGGCGGGTTTGCCGGATCGGGCAAGGTGGTGTCGCCGTAAACCGGCTGCGCGAAGACATCGTCGCTGTACATCGTCGGCTGGTATTCATAGCCGATGATCTGCCAGTTGCCGTCGTCGTTCGGCCGCGGCGATTCCAGCAGCCGATAGATTTTCCCGTCGGGCGTTGTCGGGTGCCAGATCGATAGCAGATCACCGGCCTGCAACAGCACGCCGATATCGGCCACGGTGGCGGTGATTTCGAGGTCGCCAAGCCGTAGCTTATTGAGCCGCTCGACAGCTTCCCGCATCGCGGCGCTGTAGCTGTTGATGCCTGGCAGCGCCACCACCGACTCGACGTACCGCTCTATGCCTTCTTTCACTCCCGGCGCGTAGGCATAGGCCGAGGCGGTTTTCCAAGGCGTGGCCGTGGTATTGCTATAGTTGACGCATACTACCGTCGGCGCTTGCCGGATGCCGCGACCATTGCGCTGCGGGACGCCGATCACGTCAGCCTGCCGGAAGGTGTGAACCACCTCACCGGGTACGTCGGCCACCAGCCGCAGCACATCACCCTCAGCGATGACAAAGCAACCGGCGTAGGTTCGCAACGCTTCGATCAGCGTTGTCGCTTCCTGCTTGTCGCAGATCGCCAGATTCAGCGTGCGGCGGCGTTCTGTGCCATCAAGCAGCTCATCGTTGATGTCGGCAACGGTGATCACCGACTCCTGCAACACGCGGCGGCGATAACCATACTGGAAATTCCCCAGAAAATCGGCGAGGCACAGCGCCGCGTTGTCGCTCCATTTCCAGGTCGAGGGCAGATCGTTCTGCTGGGCATGGTCGCGCGGGTCGAAAACCTTGCGCCCTTTGATATAGGCCACGATGCCGTCCGGCGAGAACACCGTGGCCGATGGCACTTCCATCACGGTGTAGCAGCAACCGGTCAACGCTGTCGGCGGCACGGTACGCCCCGCCGACTTGAAAGCGTTGGCCAGCCGCGTGTCCGGCGCCGTCTGGGCGCCGAGGTAATGCCGCATCACGATATTGGCCGGCAGCGCTTCGCCGCCACTGGTTTCGATCTTGTCGAGACTTTCGACCGAGCCGATGCACCATAGCGCGACGAGCCAGATCGTGCCGCCGACTGAGAAGCAGTCGATGTACCTGGCGCCGACACGGTCGTAGCCATAGATAAGCGGGATGACAGCACCCAGCGCGGCGATGCTGCTGCATTGCCACTCGTTCGCGCGCGCGGCGTTGTTGAGCGTCGGCGTCGAAGCAACGCCGTTCGGCTTGGGCGGGAAGCTTTGAGGCGGGATGATGTAAACGTCGCCCATCATCAAACCTCATAAATCTCGACGGTATAGCTGCGCACAGAGCCTTCGCCAATCTGAAGCTTGGGCGGCCCGCGGAACCGCCACTGCCGAACAACACCTTCCCACGCCATCTCGAAGGTGTTGTCTTCGTTGTCGGCGTAAAAAGCGTCGAACAGAGAGCGCTCCCAGGAGTGCAGCGGCGGCAGCACCAGTGAGAGGTCGAGCTTTTCACCGCTCCAAAAACGGCGCGAAATAATCGATCCGTCGGCCGTTTGTTGCGTGATCTTGCCGTGCCGGATTTCCTGTTGCGTTTCTGTGCTGATCGGCAGTTCCGTCGGAAATTGCGGCAAACTCATGGCCGTACCCCTGCCTGGTAGCGCAACCCCTCAATGGTGGTCTCGCTGCCGTTGAATTTGAGGATGCTGCCGGGCTGCAACACATAAGGGTAATCCGCCAGCGTGAAGCGTTGCGCCGGAACGTACAGCGCCTGCCCGTCATCCGGCGCCAGCGTGATCGCAATACCGGCATCGACATCGCGCCAAGCATCGGCAAAACCATCGAACACCTGCACCGGCTCTTCGGTCATGGTGTGATCAGCGACATACCAGATGCGCACAAGGCGCCCGGCTAGCCCGTTTCGATCGATCAGCACCGACAGCGCCCAATCTGGGTCGGCAAGCGTCAGCTCACCGGCCAGCGCGTAAGGCGCCCGGTCGCTGCGCTCCAGCTTGACGAAGACTTTGTCGAGCCAGGTTTTGCCATCCCAGGTGACCGCTCCGAACGACGAAAAGCGAAGCGGGGTCGGCTGGTCGATTTCCACCAGATACCCAGCTTTGGTGTCGCGCTGCATCAGCAGGGCTTTAATTCGTTCGAGCAGTCTCATGTTCTTTACACCTCGTTGCTGGCGTAGCGCACCTGTTCGACGCGCACGACGATTTCTTTCGGCACCGCAGCAGCCAGCCGCGTCTCGGCGCCGGCAATAGCGCGCTCCAAGGTATTTCCGGCGCGGGCACCGGAATCTTCAAGCGAGGCGCCGGCGTTGCGTGCAGCGTCAGCCATCGCGATAGCGGACTGAATCTGCGCTTCGCCGCTACCGTTGATGTTGTTTTCTTCCTTGATTTTCGCCAGCATCTCGCGGGTCAGCGCCAGCACATCCTCGCGGCTGTCCGCTGTGTTGAGGTCGAGAAGCAACGGTTTCATCAGGCTCGGCAGTGCCTCAAACGCGCCCATCAGCGAATCGGCGAGCTGCTGCACGGCAGGCTCATCCAGCCCGGCATTGGTGAGCGCTTGCGGAGCGACATCGCGCAAAGTAACGTCGCTGATGTCGGCGCCGAGCTGGCCGGCAACGTCGAGAATCGCCTGCGCCAACTTGTTGCCGGACTCGGCAATGTTGTCCTGGGCGGCATCGACGCCGGTATAGGCTTCCTTGGCGGCATCAATGCGCCGGTCTTTCTCAGCTTCCAATTCGTCGAGTTTGGCCAAGTATTCGGCGCGGCTGGCAGCTTTCTGGTCGTCGGAGAGCATGTTCCACGTTTCTGACATGTTCGAGGTGATGCGCTCGAATAACTTCTGGATTTCCGCCGGGTCGGTGGCCGTTTGAAAATCCGCATAGGCGTCGTCGGCCTCTTTTTTAAGCTTGTTGTACTTCGCTTGCTCGTCCAGCCCGCCGAACTCCACAGCGCGGCGCAGATCGGCGATGGTGTTGCCCATGTTGACACGCATGGTTTCAAGAACACCGACCGTCTGTTGCCAGAGCTGCACGACGCCCATCAGCGCCATCGCGTTCTTGCGGCCTTCCTCGGTGCTCATATCCTGAGCTGCCACCATTTGCTTGTACGCTTCCACCGTGCTGGGGACGGCAAGCTTCATCTGGCCGAAGGTATCGACCAGCGATTCGCCGAGGCGCGAGAACTGTTCCGTTTCGGTGGCGAAGGCGCTCCAGTAATTTCCGGTCAGTTCGCTGAGGGCTGCGGCGCCGCCGGCTTCATCCACCAATGCCTGACGGGCATCCGTGCTGGCCAGCCCATCGCCGACGAACTTGATGCCCGTGAGCTTGGTTAGATCGTTGGTCACCGAGAACGTCTCGGCTAGGCGGGAAATCGTTTCATAGATGAGTTCGCCGGCATCCGCCAGGGCTTCAAAGTCTTCTATCAGCAGCCCGGAGACCCCGAATAGTTTCCCCTGCACGTCTTTTATATTGTCGAGGACGTTTAGCGACAAAATGATCCGCCCCATTTCCTCGTAGAACCCTTCGGCCTCAAGGTCTTTCAGGTCTGAAACGTATTTTCCCCATCCCTCGCGGATTGATTCAACGGCAACGGTCGCCATGTCGCGATACACGCGCGCGGTCTCGTTTGCCAGCCGCGCCTGCACGTCTTCCCAATTGCCCTTGTCCGCGAGCGTGATCTTGAACCACTTCGACCAATCTTCCCCGAAGACGGTATCGAAGTCTTGATCGAATTCTTCGAGCAGATCCGCCATTTGCTGCGGAACCTTGCCGACGGTGTTGTTGATCAACTGGCGCATCGCGCGGTTCATCGGCTCCGTTTCGGTGCCGCGCCGGTCACGCCGGAACCAGCCGCCCCGCGCCGTCCAGTCCTGAAACATCTCGCCGTCGAAGCCGCCGAGCGACAACGTGCCCTGTACGCCGCCGCTTGTCATTTCCGGTTTTTTATATCCAAACGCGCGCGTCCACAACGCCGATCCGGTGATGATGGAGGCCGTGCGGCCGCTCAATCCGAGGTTTTGCAGCAGCTTGTCCAGCCCCATCTGAATCGCGCCGTTCAGGAAAACACCGCCCAGCACACCGCCGGAGCCTAGGAGGCCAGAAATAGCGCCGTGCTTCAGAAGCTCTTTTTGAATATCGTTGTACTGCCCGGACGGTTGCCACCCCTGCTTATAAAGGCTGTCGTTCTGTTGCATCATCGCGTAAATCATCGCGGCGTATCCGAGATACGAACCAAACCCGCCCATGCTTCCAAGCCCTGACACAGGCGGCGTTGCAATGTTTCCGCCATCTGGTGTAGGGCCGTAGATGCCATCATTCGGTTGCGTTGCCACCCCCCCAGGCTTGCTGCCAAACATACCGCCGAACATCGACATAAAACCTGAAAACATACCGCTGCCGCCACCGCCGCCGCCAAACATCCCTCCAACGGCATTCATCACCCACTGCACCGGAATCTTGATCAGTGTCGCCTTGGCCGTTGTTTTAAGGTAGTCGAGGAAGCTGTCCCAACCGCTCTTGCCATCGTCGATCCACTTCACCAGCATGTCGGTCATTGATTTTTCGAGATTCGACATGAACTCTTGTTGCTGCCGGGCTTGTTCGGTCGCCTGCTGATAGAGCGGCAAGGTCTCGGCAATCGCCGCTTTGGTGCGCTCCGCCTCTTCTCTGATCTGCTGGTGCTGGGCGCGCAAGGCTTCGACGGCTTGCAGGTTGCCGGATTTTTGCTGCCGCTCGATTTCCTTTTCGATCGCCGCCAATTTCTCGCGCACGGCCAGATCGACCTTGCGCTGCTCGATCAGCACGGCCTGCTGTTTCTGGGTTTTCCCCATGATCGATAGTTCAAACTTGCGCTCTTCGTTGGCGCTGTTCAACTGATCGACGAATTTTTCCGTTTCCTCAGTGAGTTTTTTCTGGAACTTTTCGCGTTCCTGCAACCCTTTGATCGCCGCCGCCTGATACTCACCTTCGGCGGCATCAATGTCGTTCAACACCTTGCCGTATTGCACGGTCAGGTCGATCAGCTTCTGCCGGTGCTTTTCGGCCTCGGCCAGGAGCTTGTCGCGCTTGCCAGGGTCTTTCTCTTTCTCGGCGGCGGCCTCAAGCTGCAAGATCAGCGTTTTTTCTTCCTCCATCGCCTCTTGAAGCATCGCCAGTTGTTTGTCGTAGCCGGCGCGTTTGATCGCCAGCTTTTGCTGCTGGTATCCCTCTTCCGAGATCAACTGGTTGCTGTACAGGCGATCAAGCTCGGCCAGCTGCGCCTGCGCGGCGGCCGCTTCGAGTGTGCGTTCGGCGGCAGCCAGCCTTTCGGTGGTCGTGAGCAGCGCCTTGGCGTACTGGTCGTGAACCTCGATTTTGGTTTTTCCCTGACGGCGCAGCGATTCGATATCCTGATCGCGTTTCTTGGTCAGCCCAGCCTCGATATCGGCCTGGACACGCGCCTTCGCCGCGATTTCATCGTCGGTGGCGCCGCGCGCCTTCATGGCGCCGATCAACTGTCCGTATTTATCGCGCGAGGCCGTGAGCGTTTTCTGATACTCACGCTCAACACTGTCTGCTGTTTTGACGGAACCGGTGACCGCCCGCCATTGCTTTTCGATAATTGCCGGATCGACCGAAAGATTGACATCAGCCGGCGCGTTGGTTTTCACAGTTTCGTTGTAAACGGCTTGCCTGAGACCTGTCGATAACTGGGTGTAATCATGGGTCGCCAGTTTTTCGTATTGTGCGTTGGCGTCAGCAAGGGTTTTATTGCGCGTCGCGTAGACAGCATCAAGGTCATTTTTGGCCTTGATCATTGCCATGACGTTGCCACTGAGACCGGCAACCCCAAGCTTTATCGTGCTGAAAAACCATTTCGCATCAGACGCGACAACTTGAAAACTGCCGCCGATTGCCTTAACAACATCGATCAGGAATTTTCCCGTTTCGTAAATCGTTGCCAGCCCGACAGCCAGATCGCGCCCGGCCTCCCAAGCTTCTTTCATCGAGACGGCCGTTCCGTCGGTCGCCTCGTTCATTTTGCCGATTTCTTCCGCCACCAGATTCGCTGTCGTGGACAACAGATCGGTAATCCGGTACTGCTTATTTGTAGCCTCTACCGCGCGCAGCATTGCGTTCTCGACGCGAGTCCAGCCCTCGCCCCAGGAATCCCCCATCGCGGCGGCCTCTATTTGCAGCTTTTCACTTTGCGACAGTAACGCCTTGGCCATTCGGTCGGCAGAAATTTCACCTTCGTCGGCCATCTTTCGCAGCTCTTGCACGGATACGCCCAAGCCGTCGGCCAGCGCCCGCGCCAATGTCGGCATGGCGTTGAGCATCGCTTTCAGCTCCTTGCCGCTCATCGTGCCTGACTCCATTGCCTGCGTGAATTTTGTCATCGCCGCTGTGGACGCTTCAGTACTGGCATAGGAGGTCTGAGCTGCCGCAGACATCGCCTCAACAAGATCGAGCGTGGTTTGCGCGTTACCGCCCATTGCGGTCACCGCCGGCTGTAGCCGGACGAACGATTCCGTCAGCGCCCGAACCTCCATGCCGAAGTGCTGAGCCATCTGGTAGAGACGTTCTTTGGCCGCCGCCGCTTCGACGCTGGATTCTGTGAAAAGCTGAATCTGGGCGTTGGCTTTACCAATAGCATCGGCGGTTTCCAGCCAGCGTCTGGCGAGGTTGACGCCTTGAACCACTCCGATATACGACAGCAGGACGTTACGGGCTTGCACCAACTGATCGCTGATCGAGCGCACCCCGCGCGCGGCCGTGGTAAATGAGGTGTTGGTTTTGTTGCCGGCTGTCTGGGCGTCGTTTCCAAGCTGCTTGAGCGCGTCGCGGCTGACGTTGATCGCACCAACAAAGCCGGAACCATCTGCTGTCAACTGGAGCCCGAATACCACATTTTGCGCCGCCATGTGCTATGCTTTCCCTATGAACCTGATCAAATCCAACTGGCTCTTACTGCTGCTGCCGTTTTTCGCGTTGGCCAGTTTCTTTCCTTACGGCGAACCGAAGCTGGCAGGGTTTCTTTTGCTCGCTTGGGTCATCGTCTTCGTGCTTCGGCTGCGTAAACCGTTGCCCGATCTGGACGACTAGCCTCACTTCTTCGAGCGGTTGAGCACCGGTAGCGCCGCCGCTTCCATCAACTGCAACTGCAAAAACACTCTCTCGCGATCTTCGACGCCGGCCATGTCGAGGTAGGTTTTGACGCCGCTGTAATCAAACCCAAGCCAGACCATGCCGCCCATCCCGACCGCCTGCCGCCACTGCGTGCCGAGGTCAATAAACAACCCAAGCTCGCCCCAGTTTTCCTCATAAACCTCAAACTCCTTCTCATCGTCCGCATAGCGCGACACGGTCGCTTCGATCACCGCCTCGGCCGCCCCGCCTTGCCGCAACTGCGCTTCCAAGTCGAGGCGTGCCGCGCGCGCCTTGTCGGGGTGCGCGCGGTGCCCGGCGACTATTTCCGCCCAATACCGCGCAGCGTCCGCGAGTTTTTTAGTTCTGGTGCCTCATGTGCCTGGAAGAACGCATTGACCGTACAGGGCAGCGTCGGCCAGATATTCATCACCTGATCACGCGTGTGCTCATTGAACGGCAGCGGCTGCCCATCATGGTCAGCGACTTCTTTCCAGCCGACCATGTAACGGCGGACAACCTCTTCGTCGGTAAGCGGCTTCTCGGCCTTGAGCGCGGCCAGCTCGGCCTCGGTCAGCGAGCCTTTTTCGACCAGCTCGTCGAGCGCATCGTCGTCGAGCTTGCGGTACATCATGTTGTTCGACACCGCCTTGATCTGCTCGCGGGTCAGCCGGGTGAATTCGGCGTAATAAACCCGCCGCTCTTCGGCACCGTTGTCAGCCTTGACGGGGACTTCGACTTTGCAAGTGATGGTTTCAGAGACTTGAACTTTGAACATGTCAGTGCACCTCGATGGTCAGTTCGTCATCGCCGCCATCAGGCGTCGGCTCGAAAGTGAGCGCGGCCTGTAGCATCGCGATGCCGTCCTGGTCGGTTTCTTCGAGTTGCCCAAGCTTGACGCAGGGCGCTTCGAAGGTGATCCGGTTACCGGGCGTGGTGCCGTGCGTCAGTTTCAGCGCCAGCCCCTTGCCGGACAGCGCCAGGTCATACCAATCCTTCTCGTTGACCCGGTTCTTTTCGAAGGTGACCTGCCCGGTGACCTTGCGACCGGTGATCATCACGCGCTCGGAACCGATGTTGGCCTGGAAGGTCACATCGTTGGCGATGTCGATGCTGATACCGGACGACACCAGCGGATGACCGTCGAGCAACAGCACCGGTGTGTTGGTGGTGTTGGCGGCCAGCGGCGCCCGGAACCCGGAATAATCCGGCTGCATCATCGCGGCATCGTGCGGCGGCACGTAGAGCGCGGTATGCTTGAACTTCATCGCCCCGATGTTTTTGGCCTGCAGGTCGAATGACACGGTTCCGCGCCCACCGCGCCCGTTGTGTTGTACGCCATCGGTGTTGTAGCCGAGTGCAATAGACTCGGGATCGTCGGTGACCAGCTTGTACAGTACGCCTACCCCGGGGGTGACGATTTCGGCGAACGAGCAGGAGCGCAGCAGCACCCCGAACCCGGGCACATCGCCAGGTGTGCCGGCGCCGGCCAGTTCCACATCAAATTCAAGCTCCATGTGGTTGGCGGCATAGACTTCGCCGGGTGCGCCGAAGAAGCGGCGCACCACTTTGCGCTCGGCGCGCTCAGTGCTTTGCGCCGTCAGCTTCGGTTCGGCAATCAGGACAGCGTCGGCACCGGTCATCACCGGCAGGACGCCGTAACCGGCGACTTCGATCGCTGCGGTGAGCAGCACTTTGCGAGAGAGCATCGGCCCCATGTCAGTTTCCTTTCTTTGCAGCGCCCGGCGTGGCATCGCCCGCCGGAGCGTCGGTTGTGGTTGCGGTCGGCGCGGATTTCACCCGTGCCGCAGTGGCCAACGGCGGCAGCGGCGCGCTGTCAACCCGTTTCAGCTCGCCTTCCTTTGTTCTGATATAACGCCCGCCTTGCGCGGGCATCTTGGTTTTACTCATTGTTCATCTCCTGTAGTCCTGTATTTCACATGGAACACTGGCGTCAGCATTTGCATGTCGCCGTCGGCGTCCGCCTCATTTCGCTCGGCGCCAAACTCCTCGATGTCAAAGCAAGCGCCGCCTAATGTCGTGTCTGAAAAAAGCCGTTTCGTAACTTCACCGCCCAAACGTTCAACTTCTTCGAGCGCGTTATCGCCGTGAGCGACGATCACCACCAGCAACTCTGTCACACGGTCGGCCACCCCATTTCTGGTATCCGGTCCCATCTTCAGCGTCGGCGGTGACTTGCGGCCGAGCTTGACGTTGATCGTGGCGGTTTCGCTGTTTGCCGGAGCGGCGTAAACCCGCTGCCGGTGGACTGAGGCACCAGCGATTGCCGGCGTCTTGAGCGCAGCGACGGCAGCGCCGAGGATGGCGATGACCTTGCTCATTTTCTGATCCTCACCAGTGTTGCCGTCGTCAGCGCGCCGTCGTCTTTCAACCGCGGCGGCCGCACCCGATAGCGGACGGTGTCGATTTCGACGGTTTCGCCATCGCAGAGATCGGCAAAAGCGCCGACGCTCCGGTAGGTGATCTGCCGAAGCTCGGCGGTCGCCTCACCCGGAAAGACCTCGGACGTCTCTTCGTCGAACAGCACGCTGTCCACGACATCGCCGCCGGCACGTTTCCACGTGGCCAGGACGGCGAAGCCGCTTTCAGCGTCGAAGAAGGGAGCGAGGTCTTCGGTGAACATCGCTATACCTTGGGCTTCTCGGGCTTGACGGGCTTTTCTTCGCCAGCCAATTCCTCAGCCTTGCTGATGCCGATCAGGTAGCGCGCATCTTTTGCGCTGACAGTCGGCGTCGCGCCGCGCGGCTCGTCCTTGCGGTCAATCACGCACGGTTCGAGCAGTCTGATTTTCACTTTGTCGTTCATGGTGCACCTCAGACGGTGATTACATCAGTCATGCGCGCGAACGATTCGGTGTGGCGCACGGCCACATCGACGTCCTGCAGGCCGACGACGCGGATGGTGCCGCTCGGCGCTTTGGTGTACGGATCGACGGTCAGGTCGAGCCCACCCCACAAGCCGATCAGCATGTCAGCCCAATTGCCGAAGATGATGGCCGAGAGATTCGTGCCTGTGCCTTTGGTGAAGTTCGACGGCACCATGTTGGTGACTTCGGCGCGGTAGCCGTTGATCGGCGTCGTGCCTTCCGCCCAGATGTAGCCGGGGACGTTCGCGGCTTTGAGCGTCGTCTTGAGCTTGCCGCGCACCTTCGCGTTGGTCAGGTAGCCCATGTTGTTCGCCAGAGCGTTGGCAACGGCGATCATGGTTTCCAGATCGACCATGTGCTTCCATGTCGGTTCGGCACCGTTGGCGCCGCCGACCACCGAGCCAATACCGGTCATATTGGCAACGCCGAGCGGCTCTTCGCCGGTGCCGGAGCCGAAAATGGATGCCCGCTCTACTTCGAGCGCGATGGTTTTGGCGATTTCGTTGCGGACGAAGCCCTCAATCTCAATCGAGCTTTGCAGCAGCAGCTTGCGGCTGATTTCTGTCATGCCGCCCAACGTGCGAGGTCTCATCTTGACCTGATCGAATTCAGGCATGCTGGAGCCGACATCTTGGCTCTCGCCCACCCAGTACGCCGTGTTGCCTTTGACCTGACGCGGGATCGTGATGTCTCCGACAAGGCCGGCCAGAATACGCACACCAAGGTTCGGAATCACCATCGCGTTACGGAACATGGTGATAAAGTCGGCGACACGAAATACATCGTCAACCAAGTTACCGGCAGACGCCGCGCTGGCAACCGTCAATTCACGGCGCAGCACATCGTTCGGCACCATGATGCCGCGCGAGGTTTTCCCCGCAACTTTTGCCGCCGCTTCGGAGCATTCGCGCTCGAATGCCGCTGCTTCGTAGGCTTTACGATCTGTCGGGCTTGCCAGCGCGTTGAGCGCCCGCAGGAACGAGAACTGCTTGACCTCGCTTTGCGTCATCCCGATATCCGCCGTCGGCGTCGGGTTGTTTGATTTCTCGGCGACGCGCTTTTGCATAGCGCGCTGGAATTCGTCCAGCGACTTCCCGCTCGTGATGTATTCACGCGCGAGGTTTTCGCCGTCAAAATCTTTGAACGCGCGGCCTGCAGCATCAATGTCCGATACACGCTGACGCTCGGTGTCGCGTGCACGTTTCTCGATTTCCTGTGTATTGATTTCAGCGGCACGGGTTTCGACAGCCGCCGGAGTTTTTTTGTCTTCCATTGTGGTTTCCTCGTTTGGTAAAAATTCAATGAGCGAGCGGGCATCAAAACCGCGCCCGACTCCGACGGTGGTGTCAGCCGGAACGCTGACGATTGATACTTCGAACGGCTCCCAGTCGGTGATACGGTAAGTTCCGACGCCGCTTTCTTCTTTCTCTAAAACGGATTTATGCACGATGTATCCGACGGAAACACATGTGCGAATTCCGTCGTTCACATCGTTCATGATTTCCTCGCCGCGCGCGCTTCTTGAGAAGCGCACCATGACGCGACCTTTACCTTCCGACGACAAGAGCTTGTCGATGACACCGACTTGATCGCCCCAGTCATGGTTGACCAACAACGGTGCCGCGCCGGATTTGAGACGATCGGCACGCATCGCGCCTTTGCCGTGGTCGAGAATTTCAACTCCCCACAATCGCTCATACGGTTCATCGCTAGAAAACGAAAGCTCGACGCTTCTGTCTTCTTCGCTGACCATCGATCGCGTGATCGTGATATCGCGGAACACCCTCGATCCGGGCTTAATCTGTTTCGGTATCATCTTTTTCATCCTTTGATTTTTGAACGGATGGCGCTATTGGCTGTAACGCCAGATCGATGTTGTACTCAGCGGCCAATTGTTCTTCGTTTTCTAGTTCGGCGAAGACGTCTTCAATGTCGGCGCCGCCGTCGTTGGTGATGCGTGTCCGCGACGTGAGTTTGTTTTTGAGGCGTAGAATGGACGCTTGCGCATCTCTCAACGGATCGACCCACGGCCAGCGACGGCCTTGGCATTCGTGCGACAGGAATTTTTCGTATTTCGAAAGCGGAAGCGCCGATCCGTTTTCCGCCAAAACTTGGCCGTTGAGCAACGCAAAGCGAAGCCACTCCGGGTAAACCTCTTCAATAAACGCATCAATAAACCAGTCTTGTATCGTCATCCACTGGTCGCGTTCAGCAAGTACACCCTGCCTGATAGAAGAGAAGTTGACCCCTTCTAGGTTGCCGGACAAACCGACGTAGGAAACGCCGAAGCCGCTTGCCGCCCCTTGTAACGCTGCTTTTATAAATGGCTCGAACTGGTCGTGCGGGTAGGCCGGGTCAAAGGTTTTGAGGTCGGCAATGCTCGACGGCAGCAAATCAAAGACACCAGGATCGACTTTATCGATCAACTTTCCGTCTTCATCTTTTCCGTCCGCCAGTTCATCAGGGTCTGTAACATGCCCCTCTTTCTGGACGTAAAAACCCATCTTCGATGCGCCGATGCGCGCGGCGATGATCGCCGCCTCGCGGTACGCCTTTAGGTCATTGAGGCGGAGCATCGCGGCGTACATCCACGGTACACCGCGCTTCGCTTCCACAAAATCGTCTGAAATGAAACCATGGATGATTTCGTCGGCTGGAATGCGCTCACGCTTGCGCGCTCCGGAGACGGCGTTGCTGGATTCGAGAATGTGATATGCAACAGCCCGCGAGTAGCGATTGACTTCGACGCCCATAATCACAGCGTTGACACTAGGCGCGGCGTCTCTGTTGAATTGCGTGTCAAGCCGCAACGGATCGAGTCGTTGCAGCGCAAAACCGAACTCGTTGCCTGCCGCCGCGCCGCGTATTTTCCTTACCAAGAAAGCACCATCGCGCGGTGCGTCGGTAATCAGGCCGCGTTGCATATCGCGGAAACTTTGCTGTCCAGTAATATCGCACACACCGCGGCGACACCAGCGCTTCCACGACTCGGCAATCGCGGCTTGGGCGACGGTGTCAGGAGCGCCGGTGGCTTCGTAAATGCGTTGTTTGATCGAAATCCCGGCGGCACCGACTACGTTGTTGCGAATCATCTCGCCGAATTTCTTGGCGTATTCGTCGTTCTTGAACAGGTCACGCGAACGGTTGATCAAGCGATCAAGAATGCCGCTACTCAGCTCGCTGTTGATGTTTTGCCCGGTTGTTTCCCAACTGCTGGTCAGCCGCCCGACCTTGGCCGCTTCAAACGCGCGGAAAACAGCGCGGCGCGCAACAGACTTCTGGACAAGACCGATGCTGCCAACAATACGGGTGTAAAGGGTAGATAGAAAGCCCATCACAGGCCCCCGTAAATCTTGCGGCGGCCGCTTTTCGCAACGTCGGCGCGCTTGATTTCGGCCTGGTATTTACTGCGGGCCTCCATCAATTCCGGAACGGACATCAACTTCATCGACCTGCCGAAGATGCTGTACTCGTTGTGTTCTTTCAAGAGGCGCCCCTCAAGGCGCGCCTCGATGAGTTCAAGCATTTTTTGAGCATGTGTTTTGTCGGCCATGCGCCGACTATCACAAAAAAGTAGTGAACTCGATAAGACAAAACGAGTTCAGTGCGAACTGTAGGGTTATTGTTTGCAACACCCTAATTGGATAATTTTCCACACACGACGAGTTGATAACCCATACCGGCGCGCCAATAGGTCAACGCGCTCACCGCGCTGGTGTGCAGCGATTATTTCTTTGTCACGATCTGACAGGGTTTCGTCCGTCGCCGTTTTTTTTATGTATGGCCGGTCGCCTCCCCATACCTTCCTCACCGCGTCTTCGGCGCGTCGGCAGGCATCCAGTGCCGGCACACCTTCGCCGACCAGATGAAGGATGTGAGCACTCAATTCGTCGATTACGTCGGGTGTTGTCATAGGATCACCATGTGGTTGCGAAGTTTCCGGCGCGGCGCCGCGCTGGCTTTGACTGTTTTTGTTGCGGCGGCATCGGCATGATTTCTTCGCCGTCGTCGTCGCGCCTCGATTCCGGTGCGAAGAAGTCGTCGGTGGCCGGTTGCGCTTTGGCTTCAAGCCTCGACCAGTACGATGCCGGGCGCCGGTCGAGGTGGAAGTAGGACTCAAGGAAGGTCACATAAACGCAGCAGTCGAGCGCCTCGACGCGCTTGCGCGTGGCGATCCACTTTGTTTCTTCACCGCGCGCGGTCTGGCGCGACGCCCGCGCCTCACCGGCGAACTGGGCGAACCACTCGTCGGAAAGCTCGTCGGAAAAATGGATGTAGCCGTTGCCCGGTCGCTCGATGTTCAGGCGCGACAGGATGCGGTCTTTGGCGAGATTGGTTCCGACCTGCCAAAGGATCACGCCGTTTTTGATACGACGACCTTTCCAATCGACATCGACATGGCTGCTGCCATCCACGATGGCGCGCTCGCGGCCTGACCGGCCAGCGATCACGAACACCTTGCAGCGACGCCGCTTCGCCGCCCATGCGTAAACCGCCTGCGTATTGTGGCCGCGCGAGTCGATGGCGGCGGCGGCGATCAGCATCGCTTTGCCGCTGGAGTGGTTAAACTCTTCGGCAAGGTAGGCGTCGAGCTTGTTCCAAACCTCTTGCTGCTCCGGGTTGCCGTGAATTACGTGGTGATGAACGATCCACGATTCGCAGCCTCGGCCATACGCCCAGACGCTGACCTCCAGACGGTTGTCCTGTGTGTCAATGCCGCACAGCAACAGCAGGCCGCCCATCGGGATGATGCGCAGCTTGTACGGCTCGGCTCGAGCGCGCAGGTCTTCGGCTTCTGTCGTTCGCAGGGATTCCGCCCATGTCTCGCCGAGCGTCGTGTTCACGAATGCCTGCATCTTTGTGGCATCGCCGATTTCGTGCTTATCCAGCGCCTCGAAAAACTCTCTCGCAATCGACGACCACAAAACGTTCGGCGAGTACGCCGTCCAGACGTGGAAGGCGACGTGGCGTAGCGCATCCATCGGCGAGCCGTCGGCAGCGTAGAAAAGACCGTCATTGTCCATCGTTACGCCATCGTCTGAGCGCCAGCGCCCAGCAGGTGCAGCAGCAAGGTATTCGTGCTGGTCGATCAGGACGCCGCAATGCGGACAGAGATGCCGAACTGTTTCGGTGTCGCGCTCGGTGAACTTGAACCCGTGCGGTTCGTCCTTACCTCCCCATGTCAGAGCGTGAGTCTTTTCACAATGCGGGCAGTCGATGTGATACCGCAGCAGGACATCGGCACTGTTGATGCAGTCGTCAATTTGAGAGAAGTGCTTTAGCTTCGGTGTGCTGCCCCTGATCTTTTTAGGGAACGATGCCCCCTCTGTTCGTTTTGCAGAAAGCGATACCGCGCTGCCCTCGCGCTCAATGCTGGCGTCGAAGGCATCGACCTCGTCGAGTATTGCAACGTCAACGGATATTCTCCTGTAGTTTTTTGCGGCCTTCCCGCCTCGAATGTAAACGATAGAACCGAGGAACTTCTTCTGCGTAAGGGTGTTGTCCTTGTCCCTGCGGAGGAACGCAGGAAAGATGTCCTGCATGGCATTGACGTCGCGCAGCATCGGGTCGATTTCGGTTTTAACGAACTCGATAGCATCATCGTCGGTGGGTTGCCATATCGCCTGATTGCGGCGCTTGTGGTGCGCGAAATAACCGAGCGATGCCAGCACGATCTTCGTGTATCCGATGCGCGCTGATTTCTTGACGCTGATCTCTTCGATGTCGTCGTTGCTGATCGCGGCCATGATGCCGCGCTGGAACGGCCACGGCTGCCAGTGCTGCTCGACGTAGCTTGATTCCTTCGACAGGTAGAAGTGCTGGTCTGCCCATTCCGCGAGCGTCAGGTGTCCGGGAAGCGCGAACGCCGACATGCCGCGCCTAGCAGCGGCGTCGAGCGCATCAAGGTTGAAAGCGAAGTCAAGCATCGCTGTCCTGATCCTCTTCCGGGTCATCGAGCGTCGCCAGCGACAGACCGGAGATGGCGTTGCAGGCGCGCGCTATTTCGTCGCGCACCATCGCCGACATTTGCGACGTGAACCCGTGGCACCCGCGCTTGAGCTTCGCCGGCACCGCCTCAAGAATCCGCACCGCGCGCCCGCCTGCCTTGCTCAACACTTCCTCAAGCATCGTCACCGGCGCCAGTTCCTTGCGCGTCACAGCGTTCTGCATCTCGATCCGCTCACGTTGAGCGCGAGCCAAGTGTGCGCGCTCTGTCGCCAAGTCAAGGTCGCCATCGGTGTACCGACCGGCGGCAATCTTGCGTAGATGGTCGCAGTAAGCCAGCAGCCACTCGGCTCCAGTTCCGTCTGCGTTTATAATTTCGCGCGTAACAAGAAAGCTCACCACAGGCTGGCTTACGCCTACAAGTTCGCCGAATTCTGTTTGCGTTAATTTTTCTTGCAGTCTTCCCATCTCTTCACCTATAGCCCCCTAGCATCACACTCGTGACTAGAAAATGATCGAGGTTCGAATTACCCTTGAGGCAAAGTTTCGAGGAAGTACCTTTTCGCCTATCGAGAAAATCGAAAACGGATTTCCAGATTTCTGAAAAATAATTCATCGCATTGTCTCCAAGGCTTCGCGGATCGCGCGGTCAGTCTCAACTGGCAGCATGTCCTTGATGATCTTCTGACCATTGCCAATCGGATCGAAGCGCGGCGTGTAGTTGACGCCGGTCACGAACATGATGACTGGTTTCAGGTCGACTCCATGTAACCCTGACCTCTTCCAGATACCACGCGTCAGATGCCGGTCACGCATATCGGCGCCGTGGCGCGGCACGAAGTAGCCGTATCCCTGGCGTTTGAGCTTTACGCCTGTACGCGAGACTTTGCGCCGCTTGTCGGCGGTCATGTTGGCGCTGTAACCCTGCTCGCCGAATGCTTGCAGGAACGACATGATCCGCGCGATTTCGCCGCGCGACAGGTTGCCGTACTGGTCAAGCTGCGCGCCGCTGGCTGGCACAGCAAACTCCCCAGGCCACAGCAGGCCGATTCGCCGCAGCGCATACTCGAATCTCTTGGCCAAGCGGCCGCCACCATGAATCTGCGGTTGCAGATAGTCAGCCGGAGCGTTTCCCTTGCCGCCAACCCAGTCCTTGAGCTTTACGCCAGCCGTCAAATCTTGCTTGGTTGCGCGCTGGAACATGATCGGCGCTCGTTGCGTGAACGGCGTCGGGCGATCAAATACGGTGTTTATTTCCTTTTTCCATGCTTCCTCGACGCGCTTTGCCGTCCGGTTCAGCGCCAGCGACATCGCAAACGGAACCTGCCTCGCCGGCAGCGCCTCGAACTTCCGCAGCACTTCGTCGATATTGTGGCTCACGTTGATTTTCATGTTTACCTCGTTTCGCCCAACCTGAAAATGAGGTTGGACGTTAGGTTGGACGAAATAAACGCAATGGAATCACTTACTTGTCCAACCTCCCAACCTGTCCAACGTGATGTATGAGACATGCGCGCGCGTATATGCGCGTGTGTGCGCGCGCGCCTGCGTGTGCGCGCACACGGGGGAGGTTGGTCGAGGTTGGGAGGTTGGACGGATCGTCTGTGGAAGCGGGTTTGCGCCGTCCAACCTTTTCCGGCTAGGTTGGACAAGGTTGGACAGAGCCGCTGCCCAACGCCTGAAAACCTCGCCGATCCCTGGTCAGAACGGACACACATAGCCATCACCCTGGCTCACTGCCGTCTGTTGATCGTTGCCCCAGTCTTTCGGGCGTGCGTAATACCGCTGGCGCGTACCGATCGTCTCGCGCACCTTTAACCAGCCGAGCTTTTGCATCACCTGCGCAATCCGCATTTCCGCCGCCCGGCCGGGAGCGATCTTGCCGACCTCTGCCTTGAGCGCATCGCCGATGATCTGCGCCGTCGTAATCCGGCTTTCGTTCATCCTGTACAAATACGCCGCAATCACGCCGCTCCACACATCCTCGACCTCACGCGCTTCCTGCTCCGGTTCGAACAAACGCTGCTGCTCATCGCGCGTCGGGTGCCAGCGCTCGCCGTGCCGGAAGCGATGCACCGCCTCGGCGAACAACTGATCTCGCGCTGCCGCGAGCGCATCCAGTTCGATCGCGCCGCACTCGTTCACCGTGATCGGCCAGTAGCGCGTATTTCCGGTGCTGTCCTTCAAATAAGCGAAAAGATTGGTCGTTCCGGCGAACACTACCTGCCGCGCCCAGTCGCAGGGCTGGCGGTCATATGGCGCCCGGAAACGATCCTTCGGCGACGACAGGAACGCCTTGATGCGCGTCGCGTCCGCCTTTGAAAAAGCGTCAAGCTCGGCCACCTCGTAAAGCCAGCAGCCTTGAATCAACTGGTAAACATCCTTGTTACTGATATCGATCAGCGTATCGCCGAACCATTCACCGCCGAGAATCCGCAGCGCCGACGACTTGCCCTGATACTGCGCGCCCTCAAAAATCGGCATCGTGCGCATCATGCAGCCCGGTTGATAAATCCGCGCCACCATCCCGATCATGAACATCGCCGCCACCTTCATCGTGTATGGCGTGGCGCGCACACCCATGAAGTCAGTCAGCCAGGCATCCAGCCGCTTCTCGCCATCCCAAACCAACCCGTCGAGATATTCGCGGACAGGGTGCCACTTCGAATCGCTGGCGCACCAGCCAACCGCCGCCGCCAGATTTCCCTCGTTACGCACAATCACCCGCTCCTGCTGCGCGAGCCACATACCCATCCGGTAATCATCCTCGGAAGTCCACTCGACCCCTTCGACGAACGTCGCCGGGTTTTCCCAAGGAGCAGGCTTGCGGCGGACAACCTTGTGCGCGAACTCATTGCGCCAGATCACCCCGCGCCAGGCCGGATGATGCGAGAGATACAAAAAAACATTTTCCCGGCAGTCGAAAACATTGCCATTTTTCAGCAGCAGCAAATCGCGCCAGTCATCGCCTTCTCCGCCGCGCGTACTCACACAGCCAGCGCCAGCCGGCGCGGTGTCAACCGTCGTTTTTTCGTTCACCTCGCGCACCCGGTCGAGGATGAACTGCGTGATGCGCGCCTTATCCCAGCCCTCGGTTACTGCATCGGCGACATCCCATCCGGCAGCGCGGCCTTCGTCGTCCGGCACATCGATGATGCGTACCTTGCAACCCAGCGATACCAGCCTGCCAGATAAACGTCGCGCTGCCGCGCGCCCGGGATCATCAAAGTCTGGCCAGATAATCACATCGCGCCCGGCCAGCGGCGACCAGTCCGCTTTGTCGAGCGCCTTGCATCCGCCCGGCCAGGTGACCGCTGGACGCTCCGGGAAAACGCCGTAAAACGCATCGGCGCATTTTTCACCCTCGACCACCATCACCGACCCGCGCGGGTGTGCGGCCAGCCTGTCCAGCCCATACAGCGGCCTCGCCACAGGGAAAGCCATCCAGCGCCATTCCTCGGTACCGGACTCGGCGTGCCGCGCCCAGCAGCACGGAAGTATTTCTTTGCCGCCGGCGGACGTGATGAAGCGGAACACATGCCCCAGCACATTCCCGTCGGCATCGCGGTACGTCCACATCGCGCAGGGCTTGCCGCGCTTGATGTGCGCCTTCGGCGGATCACCGGCGTGCGCCGGCACCGGTAATACCGGTTCCCAGTCGGATTTATTCTTTCCGCCGGCAGGGGGCGGCTTGGCCGACGCCGGCGCATCATCGAGCGCGATCGACAGCCGGACCGCCACCGCCTTCGCCGCCTCGCCCATCGGAACACCCTGAAGGTACGCATAAAGGCTGATCAGATCGCCGCCTTTATCGTCCGTTGCAAAGTCTGCCCAGGCGCCGGAATTCAGGTTGATCGAAAAACTGCCCTCGCGCGTATCGGCGCGGGTCGGGTTGAGCGATTTCCACTCATGCCCATCACGCCGCCCGTGCGGCAACCACTCGGCCAGCAGCGTTTCGGCGCTGGCACGCGCCGCGTCGGCGATGCGCTTAAAATCGAACACAGCGTGCTACCTTGCTTCTTTAATCAACGTGTACCTATTCATCCGCCGGGAAGTGCCGCCGACCGTTACCTCAGCCATACTCCCATCAATCTTGTTTCCGGCAGCGCGCAAAAGAGATATAACCTTCGCCAAACCGAAGATCGCATACTTCGTTGCCGCCTCCGCTTGCGTGATCGGCCTTTTTCGCAGATGCTCCAAAACTACCGTTGTTTGAGTCTTTTTCATTTCAAAATCCTCTCAAAAGAAAAAAAGCGCGCAAACCTTCGGGAGATGGTCTGCGCGCCAAAAACCGGGGCTGACAGGAAGAAAGCACCGGACACCGAAGAAACGCGCGGAGCGCGCGTTGGGAACGCGCACCGCGCGCCGGCTGGTGCTGTTGGGTTCGTCCGCAACTCGAAGACATTCAAGGTTGCACCACCCAGCCGGAAGAAGGCGGCGGCTCCAAACGCCAGTGCTAGAATGGAACCGCCAAGAACCAAACCAACGAACGAAAGGAACCACCATGGACTTCACCGACGCATTTGATAAACGACTTGAGGCAATAAGAGCCTTCCGTGAGCCGCTGGCCGCAGGAGAGGCAGACGCCGCTATACTCATTTTTGAGCGGTTAAAAACAGCAGAAGTCATTTGCAGAACCATTTTTGCAGACGGGAAGAAAACAAATGTCGCAACTCCCGCCGCTCAATCGACCGTCGTCGCCGTTTTCGAGCAGCTTTGCGAAGAAATTCGGCGGCAACAAAATTCTGATACTTCCGTAGAGTAAGGGGGGCGCCACCACACCCTGACACTGCCGTCTGGTAAAACAGTCAAAACGTTGGTGGCGTCGCTTTCCTCTCTAGCTGAGGTGTGTTCTGCGGCGGCGCGCGCCAGCTCTTCGCGTACAACCGCTTTGATAAAACCTATCATCGCATCCATATGCGCCGCAAACCTTGCGTCGGTTTCAGCCGCCTGCTTTTCAAAAGCTGTTAATTCTTCGTTACTCATTTTTTACTCTCCATAGATTCAATCCGCTGCGCGAGCCGTGCCAGCGTTTTGGTTGCCTCGATATACTCCCGTTGCAGCGCCGCTTTCTGGTCTTCCGGCTCGACCGGTTGCGGCGCCGCATAGCCTGCCTCAAGGCAGATAAAACGCGCAGCGGCGTGATACCCCGCTTCGCGTCCTCTGCGGATAAGCCATAACACCTGATCGGGCGTTAGCCGGTCGCGCCGGTCAGGGTTGAGGCAGTCCCGCAGCCGCTGCTCTGCCTCACGCACCGACTTCTCCGGCCAAAGGTCATGCCCGACGGCCTTAAACCCGCCGGCCGCCTTGATCGTGTCCAGCAGCGCGTCGTTCAGCGTTTCGTGAAATAACTCATCCTGCTTCATTGCATGACTTTCACATGGTTGTACGTGGCTGTACGTTTTTCACGTACAAGCACGTACAGACAGAAATCGTCCAAAAAAAGAGAATGGAGGCTATGAAATGGCGGCACCGCCTCCCGCAGTAGAATGGAAGCACCACCC
Organism: Burkholderiales bacterium; assembly: GCA_031260355.1. Classification (GTDB taxonomy): domain Bacteria; phylum Pseudomonadota; class Gammaproteobacteria; order Burkholderiales; family Casimicrobiaceae; genus UBA931. The sequence goes on along the minus strand of JAIRJZ010000049.1, from coordinate 1,030 downwards.
ACCAAACCACCGACGAAAGGAAGCGCCATGACCAATGAAGAACTCTTAATGGAACTGGAAAACCTTGTCATCGCCATAGAAGACACCTTTACCGCCATAACCGGAGCCATTTGCGAAAACACCTCGCCAAGCCGGACACTGAAAAACCTGCTAGCCGCAGAAACTGCGCTGAATGTGAACCACGGGCCGAACGAATGGCGCGACCGCCTGTTCCGGTCACCGCTGAAAATCGCGGCACTGAAATCCCGGGCGCAAGCCGTAAACGATCCAGAGCTTCAATCTCTGATTTCCAGCGTTCTGTCAGGGAAGACAGAGGACGATCCGACGCATTAGAAAAAGTCATCACGCCACCTCTTTCTGGCCGCACCGCTCTTTATGAAGGGAACGAAGTCGCTCACCAGTACTGTGTCTTGGGTCTTCTGTTTTTCCGGAAGCAATCGAGCTAACAGACGGTTGCTTGACGTCTATTTCTTTAGCGATTTCCTCTTGAGTCATGCCAGCGGCGACCAACTCTGAGACGATTTTTTTCCAATCCATGCTCAAATATAGATATATCTTTATATTTTGTCAAGAGATAAATCTATCTTTTTTTAATAGATAATCCTATAATGAAAACGACATTTGACGCCCGCTTCAAAAAGGCTCGCGGTAACGCGGGGTTAACGCAAGGGCAACTCGCAAAAAAAATCGCCGAAAAAACCGGCGAGAAAACTACGCAAACGACCATTTCTGATATCGAAACAGGGAAACAACAGAGCGCGACATTTACCGCCACGGCGGCGCACATCTGCGGCGTTGATGCTTTTTGGCTTGAAACTGGAAAAGGAACAATGTTGAATGATGCAGGCAATGTTTCTCCTATATCACAAAACACCATTTCAGAAGTGCCGCTAATCTCTTGGGTGCAGGCTGGTGACTGGGCGAACGTAATCGACAATCTCCATCCGAGCGACTCAGAGGAAATGGTAGGAACCGGCTACTACAAACCAAAGCGTTACACCTACGCGCTCCGGGTTCGCGGGGCGTCGAT
>JAIRJZ010000028.1 GCA_031260355.1 Burkholderiales bacterium | reverse complement strand
CTGTCCGTAACATTGCTGCGTAAACCTCACAGCGCCCTTCGGGGCGCTTTTTATTTCTGCTTCCCGCCGACGATAGCAAACGGGTTGTCTGTTTCTCCGTCGATCAGTTGCATGGTGCCCTCCATGGTGCGGACAAACTGGCCGCCTCTTTTTTCAGGTAGGCCAAGGTAGCACGGCCTCCCGTAGCGTGGCTTATACGCCGATCTGGAGCGTCATTTTTCCGCCGGAACAGAGAAATCTCCGGTGCGGATCGCCTCGTAGAATTTTTGCCACTCCATCACCGTCAGCGCGTCGTGCGCGGCTCTGATGGTCACGGCCTCAAGCTCGGTGGCACAAGGTCGGCATTGCGCGGCGGCAACATCAGGCTCGGCGGCGCTGGCGGCAGTTCCGGGCACGGCACTACCACCACCTTCGGCGGCGCGGAAGCGCAGGCTGGCAAGAGCAGCGTCAAGAGCAGTGCTGCGAGCGTTGCTTTTACGTTCAACCGCGCGGGCGTATTGCCGCATTCGTTCTGCGTCATTTTTCGTTTCCTCGAATTTTTCAATGGCAAAGGCCAGGTCTTCGGCTCGACCGGCCAAGACTTTCTCGTGCAACTCGTTCAGCCGTTTCGTGGCCGACGCCGCGCCGACATCTTTCCCGCGCTCGTATCCGTACCACCCGCCCCCGGCGGCGCCAGCAATCAACGCGGCGATGGCAGCCAGAACCAAACTGCGGATCATGGCGGCCACCCTATCGCTTCGCCGTGAATGCCGTACAAGCACATCTGCCGTTCTTTCTCCCGGCGAATCTCAAGGCCGCGAAGTCGCTTTCCTCCGGCGTACACCCAGCGCGGAAGCTCGTTGCATGCGCCAGTGTAATCTCCGGCGTTGAGTTTCTTGACCAGCGTTGACCGGCAGAACGCGCCGCTTCCGATGTTGTAGGTAAGGCTCACATAGGCGTCGTACTCATGCTGGTAGAGCGGCGCTTTGACACATCGCTTGACAGCCTCCCCGGCGAATTCGGCGTCACGCATCAGTAACGCTTCCGCCATCTCGCGCGTGATGGTGTCGCCCATCTTGACGCCGAGCGTCGTGCCGTAGCCTACCGTCGGCACCCCCGCGCTGTCGAGATACGCTTCCTCACTGTAACCCTCATGACCGGCGATCATGCCGAGCAGCGCAACGCAAACGGCAAAGCCTCCGGCAAACATACGCTCAAAGTTTTTTGCTATCGACACGGAAAAACCTCCTGATCTTTTCCAGCAGCGTCTCTTTCTTTTTCGGCACTCCGGCGATAGAGATGCGCCCGAAGCACATGGCCTCCATTGCCTTCTTGCGCTCGCGCTCCCACTGCATATGCCGTAGCGCCGCGCGCACTTTCGGGATCATCGTAATAATTTGCATGACCATGAAAATCAGTGTCGCAACGCCGACGACAAACTGTATTTCGTGCGTCGTTATCCATGTCCCGATTGCGCCAACGCTTGTTTTGGCGATGGCGGATTTTTCAGCGGAAGCAGCCGCGACAGCAATTTTCTTTAACGTCAGCATCGTTACACCTCATATCTCAATTTGTTCTGCCGCCAGCACCGGCGCCGTTCCTTCAACCGCGCCGCCGCGAACGAATACCCGCGCGCCGACCGTCACATCGACGCCGCCCGTCTGCACGCGCAACGAACCGCCGCCGAGCAGCAACACCGTCACCGTCCCGCCACCGTGGATCGTTTCGACATCGCCCAACAGGCGCGGCGAATCCGGCAGCAGGTCATGAAACGCTCGCCACAAGTTCATTGCGCTGTTTCCTTTTTTACTTGTAGTGCCGCTCGACACCGATGGTCTGCCGCACGATCAGCGAATCGGAGAATTCAGCCGATACCGATGTCGAGCGCACCAGCCCGCGCCACCGCTTCGACGTTTTGCCAGTTTCGAGAAGTTCGCCTGGTGTCACAAGACCGAGCATCGCGTACATCGGCAGCGTGATCGTCACGGACGCCTGCCGCCCGGTGTCGCCGAGAATTGACCGTCCGCGTTCCCGCGCCGCGTCAACGTGCGTGATCAGCGGATCTGTCGCCATTTGCGCCGGAATGTCCCCGGCACTACCGGTGCGCAACACCCGCGCCGTCACGCCGATGCGTTCGCCCGACACGTACACGGCGTTGTAGTCCGGTTTCTCATTCCAGTTGAGCGACATCGCTTTGACCGCCTCAATCGGGATCACATGGTCAGGCGTTGCCGCATCCCACTCCCACGGCAAATGCGGGTAGCGCGACTTGACCAGCAGCGACCTCGTGTAATGGTGGGCATTGACGTAACCGCCAACCGCACCGGCGATCTGCTGGATGACGCTGACCGGCGTCAGAGCCTGATAGCCCCACGCCCCCGCCGGCACCAGCCAGTCGGGCAAGCCCCATTGCAGATCAAAGCCAGTGATCAGCCCGGCGCGCGTCAATTCCTGCTCGGCCAACTGGCGCGCGGTGAACGCCACCGATGGCGTAAACGAACGCGGCGGCGCGTAGGGCGCGGCGAGATACGCGGCACGAGACCGGCCTTCGATGTTGATCGTCTCGCTGCTGAATTCGCGGCTGGCGCCGT
>JAIRJZ010000073.1 GCA_031260355.1 Burkholderiales bacterium | reverse complement strand
TGAATCCGATAGAGAAGCTTTGGGCTAACCTCAAACGGCAGTGGCGAAACGTTTCCCACCTGCCTATTCATGAATTCCTTAAAACGTCTAATTATTTGTGCGGTTAACTATAACATCGAAGCGTCCCATAGGAAAGCAGCAAAAGGTGACGCCGTTGGCGGTGTCCGAACCGACCGTTTTCATTCACCTTTTACACTCTTTCGTTCTTGTGCCGCCGCTTCGAGCAAGGTATCCATTTCCGCCAGAATCCCGCGCAAGATATTGACTTCCTCCTGCTCCAGCCCCGCTCGCGCAAAAAGGCGGCGCAAGCGCGGCAACAAACGTCTGGGGCGTTCGGGGTTCAGAAAACCGCAAGCAACCAAGGTTTTTTCAGTGTGCGCGTACAGCCTTTCGATTTCCTCATGGGTTGCCCCGGCAAAACGCGGCGCCTGCCAGACCGCCCCCGCGCCCAACGCCACCCGCAACTCATAGGCGGCCACCTGCACCGCCGCCGCGAGGTTCAGCGACGAATAGTGCGGATTGGCCGGAATGGTCGCCGCCACCGTGCATTGCGCCAATTCCGCATTGGACAGCCCCGACATCTCCGTCCCGAACACCAGCGCAATGTCTTTCGGCGGCAAAGCCTCTGTCGCCAACTGCCGGGCAGCTTCTTCGACGGCTTGCCGCGCGGCCAGCACCCGCCCGGCAAATTCCCGTGGCCGCGCCGAAAATCCCGCCGTCCAAACACAACCGGTCAATGCCTCGGGCAAGGTTGCCACCACCCGCGCACGCTCCAGCACCTCGTCGGCGCCGGAAGCCATCGCTTCGGCTTCGGGCGCCGGAAAACGCGATGGCGAGACGAGAACCAGTTGCGACAGTCCCATCGTCCACATCGCCCGCGCCGCCGCCCCGATATTGCCCGGATGTGTGGTGTGCACCAATACGATGCGTACGCGCGACAACGTTTTCGTCTCAACCGCGTTATTCAGTAGGGTTCCCTCCCCTTCAAGGGGAGGGTTGGGGAGGGGATGGGGTTGCTTTACTATGCACATGAAAATAACTTCCAACACACACCTTCTGTGTGTCTTCAAACATTTCGTTGTTCCAAAAGCACCACACGACAAACCTCGGTTTGTTCGAGAAGTCGGAATCGTCTGTCAGTCATTGATTTGGCGGTGACGCAAACGTCGCCAAGGCTTATATTCGGCATCAGTGAGGCTGTTGCGTAATGTATGCGGTGTTGCTGCTGCGAAAGAACGGTATACCCCATCCCCTCCCTAACCCTCCCCTTGAAGGGGAGGGAGCCATCAATGTAAGTTAGATAGCCATATCACACACACCCGCTCAATCCTCTTCCTGCTTGCGGTGCTTCTGATACTCTTCCGACAGCTTTTGCTGCAACTGAAACGGCGCCGGTTCGTAATGCGAAAGCGTCATCGTCCAGCCGCCGTGCCCCGAAGTCATCGCCTTGATCCGGGCAGCGTAGCCTTCCAGTTCGGACAGCGGCGCGATGCCTTCGATCAGCAGCATGCCGGCGCGCAACGGCTGCGTTCCAGTCACCTGCCCGCGTCGACCGGACAAATCGCCGGTGATGTCACCCATGTTGTCGGCCGGACAACTGATTTCCAGCCGCACCATCGGCTCCAGCACTGTCGGCTGCGCTTTGGAAATCGCGTCGAGAAACGCTTTGCGCCCGGCCGTCACGAAAGCGATTTCCTTGGAATCCACCGCGTGGTGCTTGCCGTCATAAACGATCACCCGCACATCCTGCAACGGGAAACCGGCCACCGGCCCCGTCGTCAGCACTTGCTCGACGCCTTTCTGCACCGCCGGAATGAACTGGGTCGGAATCGTCCCGCCCTTCACTTCGTCAACGAATTCGAATCCCGTCCCGCGCGGCAGCGCCTCGATGCGCAGCATCACCTCGCCGAACTGACCGGCGCCGCCGCTTTGCTTCTTGTGGCGATGGTGGCCTTCGGCCTTGCCCGCCACCGTCTCGCGGAACGGCACGCGCGGCGGTCGTGTTTCGACTTCCAGCTTGAACACCGTACTCATCCGCTCCAGCACCGAGCGCAGATGCAAATCACCCAGCCCCCACAAAACGGTTTCGTTGAGCGTCGAATCGTGTTCGAGCTTCAAGGTCGGGTCTTCGGCGATCATCTTGTGTATCACTTCCGACAGCCGCTGCTCATCGCCGCGTTTGGACGGGGCAATCGCCACCCCGTGCATCGGTGCCGGAAACTCCAGCGCCTTCATCCGGATATGGTCTTCGTCGTGCGAATCGTGCAATACGCAATCGAACACGATCTCCTCGATTTTCGATACCGCCGCGATATCGCCAGGCACCACTTGATCGACTTCGATAAACTTGTTTCCCTGAAGCAGGAATAAGTGCCCCACCTTGAACGGCTTGCGGCCATCGCCGATATAAAGCTGGGTGTCGCGCTTGACGGTTCCCTGGTGTACGCGGAACACGCCGACCTTGCCGACAAACGGGTCAACCTGGATCTTGAACACGTGCGCCAGCACATGCTGTGCCGGATCTTGGCTCGACGTGAATTCTTCGGCATCGTCGCCTTTGCCGCGGAAAAACGGCGGCTGATTGCCTTCGGTCGGGTTGGGCAACAGTTTGACCATGATGTCGAGCAGTTCCTGAACGCCGATGCCGTTCTTCGCCGAAGTGAAGCACACCGGGATCAAGTGCCCCTCGCGCAAAGCCCGTCCGAACGGTTCATGCAACTGCTCCGGAGCAATATCCTCGCCCTGCTCCAAGTATTTCGCCATCAGTTCTTCGTCAACCTCGACCACCTGATCGATCAGCGCCTGATGCGCGTCCGCCACCGACGAAAAATCCGCCTCGCCGGACGGATTGAAGAAACAGTCAACCACCCGCGTTCCGTTCGCCGCCGGCAGATTGATCGGCAAGCATTCGCTGCCGAACGCCTCGCGCACAGCAGCCAGCACTGCCGGCAAATCGACGTTTTCGGCGTCGATCTTGTTGATCACGATCACCCGGCACAGATTGCGTTGAGCCGTCCAATCCATCATCCGGGCAGTGATCATCTCGATGCCGGTCTGGGCGTTGATCACCAGCGCGGCGGTTTCGATCGCATCGAGCGCGCCGATGGCCTGACCGATAAAGTCGGGATATCCGGGAGTGTCCACCAGATGAATGCGGGTGTCAGCGGTTTCCAAATGCAGCAGAGACGCCCGCAACGAAAGCTGTAAATTTTTTTCCAGCGGGTCGAAATCGGAAACCGTCGTCCCCCTTTCGATGCTGCCCGCCGCTTGAATCACGCCTGCTTTGAGCAACAGCGCTTCCGCCAGCGTCGTTTTCCCCGCATTGCCGTGACCCACCAAGGCGACCGTACGGATGTTTTCAGTTGTAAATTGCGTCATGATGGCTCCCGGTTCAAGTGAAACAAAGAATCAAAACGAAAAACGAAAAATCGAAACAAAAGTCAGGTCCGGCAACAAGTCGTGAATGTACCGTACCCACGCCCTCCGCGCTACCCCTGCCCTGCCTTTTAGGCCCCCAGAGCCTTCCAGAGAACGCAGTAGCATGATGTTTTTGCAGCATTTTGTGAATACTCCACCGCCTAAAGGCGGTGGCTTCAAGTTACGGCTAAAGCCGGATCAGCCCGCCCATCGGGCGGGCAAGGAGTCGCTCATGTCACATTGAAGTTG
>JAIRJZ010000032.1 GCA_031260355.1 Burkholderiales bacterium | reverse complement strand
GGTCGTTCAGTCGTGCACAATACGAACAAAAACGAAACAGGAAGTTATGTGGGGGCGAATCATTATTTGCCCCTACCGTCCTGGGGATGCTCTGAACAACCCTGCTATCCCCCGCCTGTCATCCTGCGCGAAGTCGCAGGATCCACGCAGCGTCTGGATTCTGCGACTTCGCTTCGCTACGCGCAGAATGACAGGAAGGGTTTTTCAGAGGTTCCCCAGGCGGGGATCCAGAGGCGCTTGCTCGAATCAGAACCTTCCAGGAAAAAACAACGAAGAAATGCTTGATTCATGTGTCTCTGTTGCCAAACACATGGATGCGGTTTCCCACACACAAAAATACTGCCGTTCATGCCTCATTGTCCAAGCAGTTGCCTCACAGATGGTTAAAATATCGGTTCGAACAAGACGCCTTTTTGCCCACGATCATGCCGAGGTATCCACATACCACGCCGCCCGCTCCCGGCGCTGTTCTGGAAGTCGCCCCCGACATCCTGTGGCTGCGCATGCCGCTGCCGTTTGCGCTCGATCACATCAATCTGTGGCTGTTGCGGGATACCGATGGTTATGTGTTGGTCGATTGCGGCCATGGCGACAAAGCCACTCGGACGCTGTGGGAGCACCATTTCCGCACCACCCTGCGCGATCTGCCGATTACCCGTATTCTGGTAACCCACCATCACCCCGACCATCTGGGCAACGCCGACTGGCTCATGCAGCGCTTCGCCTGCCCGCTGTCGATGACGGCCACCGAATTTCTGATGGCACACGCCATTTTTCATTCCTGCCCGCCATTCACCGCCGAAGCGACCTTCGCCTTGTTTCGCACACACGGTACCGAAGCTGAGGACATCGCCGTCTTTGCGGAACGAGCCCATCTCTATCAGGCCGGTGTTCCCAGTCCGCCGGCGCGTCATCATCGACTCAACAGTGGCACCGTCGGTACTATCGACATCGACACGAACCCGTGGCACGTCATCATCGGCCAAGGCCACACACCGGAACACGCCTCGTTTTACACGCCGGCCAAAAAGTTGCTGATCTCCGGCGATATGCTGCTGCCCAAAATCAGCACGCATATCAGCATCTGGCCATTTGAACCGGAATCTGATCCCTTGCTGCATTTCCTGGATTCGCTCGCCCCCATCGCCGCGCTTCCCGACAATACACTGGTGTTGCCGTCGCACGGTTTGCCGTTTTATGGCATCAGCGAACGGGTCGCGCAACTGCGCGAACATCACGAAGAGCGGCTAAGCGACTTGCGGGAAATCTTGCGGCTGTCGCCGCGTCCACTGTGCGCCGCCGAGATATTCCCCCAACTGTTTCTCCGCGAACTCGATGTGCATCAGCGCTTCTTCGCAATCAGCGAAACCATCGCGCATTTGAACCATCTCTGGTTGCTCCACGAAACGGAGCGGCACATCGACAGCGACGGGATCATCCGTTTCTCGCTGGCGCTGTGATTGATAAGCCAGAATACTTTCTGACCAGTCGGGCATAGCGCGACAACAAGACGCGCAGAAAGAATTCCCTGGATTCCCGCTTTCGCGGGAATGACGTGGCTTTTTACTGTTTTCTCAGTGGCAAAAATGGCCTTTCTCAGCTGTCGATATTATCTGCCGAGCCTACCATTTCCTGTCGTTCCCGCGAAAGCGGGAATCCAGCAGTGTTTACTTAAAAATAAAAACTGCTCTAAGGAACCTCTGAAAAACCCTTCCTGTCATTCTGCGCGTAGCGAAGCGAAGTCGCAGAATCCAGACGACGCGTGGATCCTGCGACTTCGCGCAGGATGACAAGCGGGGAATGGCAGGGTTGTTCAGAGCGTCCCTAAAAGCATTCGCTATAAAGAACACAAAGATTTTTGCGCTCTCTGCGTTCTATGCGGTTAAAACGGTTCTTGCAGAAACGCGCCGCCTCTCACTTCCATTTCAGCACGCTGCTTCCCAGTTTTGCCACCGCCTCTCCGGCAAAGGCGGCGCCAAGTTGCCGCGCCAGCCGCTCGGAGAAATTGGGGCGATAGGTAAAATCGTAGATATTTTCGACGCCGATGATGTCGCGCGCCACCGAGTTCACCGAACCCAAGCCATCGGCGAGTCCCAGCGCCACCGCTTCGTCGCCGTTCCAGATCAAACCCGAAAACATTTCCGGCGTTTCGTGCAGCCGCTCGCCGCGACCGTTGCGCACGGCGGTAATGAATTGCTGATGAATGCTGTTGAGCAATTTTTGCACATGCTCTTTTTGCTTTTCGTTGACCGGGCTGAAAGGGTCCATGAAGGCCTTGTTGTCGCCGGCGGTCATCGTGCGCTGTTCGATGCCGAGTTTGTGAAGCGCTTCGGTAAAGCCGAAGTTCATCATGATCACGCCGATCGAGCCGACCAGGCTGGCTTTGTCAACGAAAATCTCATCGGCGGCAGCGGCGACATAATAACCGCCCGATGCCGCCATCTCGCCGATGACCACATAAAGCGGCGTGTGCGGATTTTCTTCGCGCAGCCGTTTGATTTCATCGTAAATCTGACCGGCCTGCACCGGACTGCCGCCAGGGCTGTTGATTTCGAGAATGATGCCCTGAACGTGCTTGGCGGCAAAAGCGTCTTTTAACGCTGAAGTAATGTTCTCGGCGCTGGCATCGGCATCGAGCGCAATTTCACCGTTCAGTTGCACCAGCGCCGTGCATTCGTTCAGGCAGCCGCGGTTGTAGCTCTTGTCCATGAATCCGGCGCTGATCACCAAGACGACGAGCGCCAGCATTGCCAGACGAAAAAAGATGCGCCAGCGCCGGGCGCGGCGCTGTTCGGCCAGAAACGCCATGGTGACTTTTTCCAGAACGGCCGCGGCGTGTCCGTCGCCGGTAGCCCCCGACACACCGACCGCTGCCGATGGCGGCGCGTTTTGTCCGAACACCCGCGCGTGCAGAATGGATTCATTGGGATCGTGTGCACTCATCTCTACTTTTCCTTACTCAATATCGAATACCGCGTTTGCGGCTTTTTCATTATCCGTGCATCGTCAACCAGGTGTCCAGTGCCGACACGGAACCGACAACATCCAGCGGCTGACTTTGCTGCAAACTGTCCTCATCGTGCGCGCCGTAGGAAACCGCCAGCGCCTGGGAGCGGGCATTTTTCGCCATCAGGATATCGTGGGTGGTATCGCCGATCATCAACGTCTGTTCCGGCGTCACCCCCAACCGATCCATCAGATACAGCAACATTTCCGGGTGCGGTTTTGAAAAACTCTCGTCAGCGCAGCGGGTGGCGTGAAAACGCTGCATCAGTCCGTTCTGCCGCAGCATCCGATCCAGCCCCTTGCGCGATTTGCCGGTCGCCACGGCCAGAAAATAATCTTCCCCATCGAGCTTTTCCAGTAAAGCGCTGATGCCCCCGAACAACGGAATCTCGGCGTCGCTTTGCCAATAGTGGTAGCGGTAACGGTCCAGCAGTTCCTCGATCGTCTTCTCCGGCAAATCCGGCGACAAGCTGAAAAACGCCGTGTCGAGTTTCAATCCGATGATGTAGCGCGTCGCTTTTTCATCGGGCGGCACCAGCCCCAGATCGCGGTACGCTGCCTGCACGGCGCGCACGATCGGCACCGTCGAATCGACCACCGTGCCGTCCCAATCGAACACCAGCAAACGAAAACGTCGCGTTCCCTGCTCCATCGCCTCCACGCTCTCCTGTGTCACCCACCTGTTGCCGACAAGCGGTCGAGAAACGCTTGCAGCGCTTCGGGAAGCGGCGCGTCGATCTCCCGCCATTCGTCGTTTGCCGGATGCGAAAAACCCAGCTTGCGCGCGTGCAAAAACATCCGCCGCAACCCCGTCTTTACCAACACGCGGTTCCAGGCAAAATCGCCGTATTTGTCATCGCCGGCCAAAGGATACCCCAGATGGGTCAAGTGCACCCGTATTTGATGGGTTCGCCCGGTATGCAGTTCGGCTTCCAGCAGCGACAGCGGCGGATCGAGATCCGGCCATACCCGCTGCCGGTAAAACACCGTGGTCGCCGCCTGCCCGTCGTCATCGGCGCGTACCCGCCGTTCGCCCTCCACCGTCAGAAAACGGGTTAACGGGACTTGCACTTTCCGCTTGGCGTCCGGCCAGCGCCCGCGAACCAGAACGTCGTAACGTTTGTCCACCGCGCCGTCACGCCAAGCAGTATGCAGTCCCGTCAGCGCCGACCGCTTCTTCGCCAGCAGCAACACGCCCGATGTTTCCCGGTCAAGCCGGTGCACCAGTTCCAGAAAACGCAATTCGGGACGCTGCGCCCGCAATTGCTCGACCGCGCCAAACGAGACACCGCTACCACCATGCACCGCCAACCCGGCGGGCTTGTTCACCGCCAACAGCCAGTCGTCCTCGAACAGCACCGGCAACGTGGCTGTACCGCGCGGCAACGCCGGACGGACGGCTTCGACCCGCTCCGGCAGCCGCAGCGGCGGAATGCGAACGGTATCGCCCACCGCCAGATGGTTCGACGATTGCGCGCGACCGCCGTTGATCCGTACCTCGCCCGACCGCACGATCCGGTAAATGTGGCTTGACGGCACGCCCTTCAGCGTCTTCATCAGAAAATTGTCGAGCCGCTGCCCGGCGGCAGACTCGTCGATTTCCAGATACCGCACAAATTTCTTGCTTAAGTCCTTCATTCCCTTATAATCTCTAGCTGACCTCGGCATCGCAGGATGCGGCAAGCGACGGCAGCGCCCGTCGCCTCTTCCCGGAAAGACCGGATTGCCCGCCTTTGCCATGCCGAAAGGTTGCGGTGACGTCGCGCACCGCGCACCCCGTCCCGGAATTTCCGGACACCGAGTGTAAAGTAGCGATCTTAAAGGAAGCCCTGGAGCAGCACCAGCCAGTGCGAAAGGTTTTTGGCGAAACTCCGCAATGCCGGAGGGGATGGAACAGCCGGGTCATGCCGCAGAAAGACGACCGTACACAAAGGTTCGTTGCCGTGACCGCAGGAACGCAAACTCCCCCGCCAAGCCCGCACATCGGGTCTGCCTGAAAGGCTTCCGGGAAACAGATTGAATAGCGCATTTTCGCGCCGAGGTTTCGGTAACAGCGAATCTGCGCGGCATAGAGATACAAGGCTGCGATGCCGCCGCGCTCGAAAGAGCGTACCCACGAGGATGTTGACGGCATCGCCTGCGCATCCCGCTCTGCGGGATGCTTGATGAACGAAAAGGATACCGTCCACAAGGACGAAGATCGGTGCGTTGATGATAATGTTTTTGACCGATTTGCCGCCTCCTTCATCCGCCGCCCGCGCTTTGGCGCGGTTCCGGCCTTTTGTCTCGCCCCGGATTTGACCGGGTGCCGCGCCTGATTCCACAGCCCGTTGACGGATGCTGTGAGTCTTTTGCCAGCCTTGGTGTGCGACGCGCACTAAAGGACTGCATATTATGAAAAGAATGTTATTCAACGCCACCCAGGCGGAAGAATTACGAGTAGCCATCGTTGACGGACAAAAACTCATCGACCTCGACATCGAATCGGCTTCCAAAGAACAACGAAAATCGAATATTTACAAAGGCATCGTTACCCGGGTTGAACCGTCGCTGGAGGCGTGTTTCGTCGATTACGGTACCGACCGCCACGGCTTTCTACCCTTCAAAGAGATCTCGCGTCAGTCGATCGGTATTCACGAAGGCCGCATTCAGGACCATCTGCGCGAAGGCCAGGAACTCATCATCCAGATCGACAAGGACGAGCGCGGCAACAAAGGCGCGGCGCTCACCACTTACATCTCGCTGGCCGGTCGCTATCTTGTCCTGATGCCTAACAACCCGCGCGGCGGTGGCGTTTCGCGCCGCATCGAAGGCGAAGAACGCAACGAATTGCGCGAAACGCTGAACCAGCTCGACGTTCCCCGCGGCATGAGCACGATCGCCCGCACAGCCGGCATCGGCCGTTCGCAGGAAGAACTGCAATGGGACCTCAACTATCTTCTGCAATTGTGGACCGCCATCGAAGACGCTGCGCGCTTGCAGAAAGGCGCTTATCTGATTTATCAGGAATCGTCGCTGGTGATTCGCGCCATCCGCGATTACTTCCAACCCGACATCGGCGAAATCCTGATCGACACCGAAACCGTCTTTGAACAAGCGCAGCAATTCATGAGCCACGTCATGCCCAACAATGTGCATTGCGTGAAGCTCTACCGCGACGATGTGCCGCTGTTCTCCCGTTTCCAGATCGAACACCAGATCGAAACCGCCTATGGCCGGCAAGTGCCGCTGCCCTCCGGCGGCGCCGTCGTCATCGATCACACCGAAGCGCTGGTTGCTATCGACGTCAACTCGGCGCGTGCCACCCGCGGTTCCGACATCGAAACCACCGCGCTGCAAACCAACCTCGAAGCGGTTGACGAAATCGCCCGCCAGTTGCGTTTGCGCGACCTCGGCGGTCTGGTCGTGATCGACTTCATCGACATGGAAAGCGCCAAGAACCAGCGCGCCGTGGAGGAGCGCTTGAACGAAGCGTTGCGCTACGACCGCGCCCGCGTGCAAACCAGCAAAATCTCGCGCTTCGGTTTGCTCGAACTGTCGCGCCAGCGGTTGCGTCCAGCGCTGGCCGAATCGGCTCACACGCCTTGCCCGCGCTGCCACGGCCTCGGCCACATCCGCGGCACGGAATCGACGGCGCTGCACATCCTGCGCATCCTGCAGGAAGAAGCCATGAAAGACAACACGGCGCAAATCGTCGCGCAGGTTCCGGTTGAAGTCGCCACCTTCTTGCTCAATGAAAAACGCAACGATGTGTTTGCGATCGAAACACGCTTCCGCGTCAACGTGCTGCTGGTGCCGAACCGCTATCTCGAAACGCCGAACTTCTCCGTCGAGCGGTTGCGTCACGACGATTTGAACCACGGCGAATTGTTGCTCGCCTCCTTCGAACTCGCCGAAAAACCTCAGGAACCGGACATCGCCAAGGAGAAAAAAGAAGAAGCCAAAGAACCGCGTCAGGAAGCCGTCGTCAAAGGCGTCACCCCGACCATGGCGCCTCCTTCTCCGGCGCCCAAAGAAACCAAGACCGACTCCTCATGGCTCTCGCGCATGTTCTCCTGGTTCAAGAAAGAACCGGAGTCCGTGACACCGGCCAAGAGTTCCGGCAAGCGTCAGGACAGCCGCCGCCGCGATGGTGGCCGTAGCGGCGAACGCGACCGTAACCGTGGCAATCGCAATGAGCGCGGCGATAAAAGCGAACGGCAAAACCGTGCCGCCGGTCGTGACGAAGGACAGGAGCGTCGGCGCGGCAACGAGCGTCAGGGCGAAAACCGCGATCGCTCCGATAAAAACGAGCGCGGCAACAAGACCGAACGCCAGCAAGAACGTCGCCGCGACGGCGAGCGCCAGAGCGATGCGCGGCAAGAACGCGAACCGAATGTCGCCAAAACGCCGCGTGAACCGGCCGCTCAAACTCGCAAGGAAGCTCAGGCAACCGCACCGCGAATGCGCGAGCGTGATGACGCGTCGCCGAGCAAGCCTCAAGGCAGTCGCTCTCCCTCGCAGGAAGAAGCCCGTCAGCAACCGCCTGTGCAACAGGAAATCAAGATGGAAGCAAGCGCATCTCCCGTGATCGCCGGCGCCGTGCTCGAAACACCGCCTGCCGGAGAAAGCGGTGAGCGCCGTGATCACAACAAGCGCCGCCGCCGTGGCGGGCGCGGGCGCGGCGGTCGCCAGCAAGAGATCGCGGGTCATGAAGAAGCAACGCCATCGTTTGCCTCATTCGAGTTTGTCGTCGAACCCGAAGCAGCGCCGGAGGTTCAGCCTTCTTCTTTGCTGCCGGTCATTCCTGCCACAGGCACTGCGCTGAAGCCTGTGAGCGATGTGGTCGTGCAAGCACCGCTGCCTTTGCGCCCGCCTGAAACACAGGTTGCAGAAACCCCGGCGAAAGAAATCGTTGCGGCGAAGATTGAAGCGCCGGTCGCACCAATCGCGCCGGTAACGCCGCAAGTACCACCGCCAGCGCCGTCTTTCGTCCCCGACCTTGTTGGCGCCGGACTGGAATTGGTGGAAACCCGCCACTCTGCCCCTGCTCCCGAACCGCAGGATGCTGAAACGTCGCGTCCGAAACGGGCGCGGCCACCGCGCGCGACCGTTCAGGAAGAACCGTTGCAAATGGTGGAGACAGCACCCAAGGATTGACGCATCTTTGCTCTGTTAGCAAACAGGCTGCCGCGGGCAGCCTGTTTGTTTTTTGGCGCGTACGTTTTTCCGAAACCTGTCTCAACATCGTTTCTGCCATATCGCTCAAAAACCTTTGGCGTTATTGCGAACAACACGAAGCAGCCCAGACAAATCTTTCCTTCTACGCTTTCACGGCAGGCGAAACATTTGAACCGCAGAGTTCAGCGCAGGCGTGCACTTTTCAAAGGTTTTGGTATATCTGCCGGATTTTTTCGGCTTCCGATACAATTGACCACGCTCCGGCTATGGTCAATCGAATCAAAAACGCTTTGCGGGTAATGACCGAGCCGTTGTCTGTGTTGATAGTGATTGTCAATATCCGTGCGTTCTCGCAAGAATGCGGGTAGCGAAGCAAAAAGGTTTTAACATTTTATAAATAGCAAAATACTATTAGACAATCGGTTTTGATATAATATAATTATTAAACACGCTTCCGAAAGTTTCCTATTTTGCAGGTGTGGCCTTACAACCAATTACAATCAAGCGAGGAAATGATGTCATCCGAAACCAAATGTCCTTTTTCCAGCCATGCCGCTCCTCCTCCTGTTCCCGCTACGGGAGGCGGCTCAACCAACAAAGACTGGTGGCCCAATCAGTTGCCCGTTGACCTGTTGAATCAACACTCCGAGAAGTCAAACCCGCTGGGCAAAGCGTTCAACTACCGCGAAGAATTCAAGAAACTCGACTACGAAGCGCTGAAGGCCGACCTGCGCAAGTTGATGACCGACTCACAGGACTGGTGGCCAGCCGACTTCGGGCACTACGGCCCGCAGTTCATTCGTATGGCTTGGCATGCCGCAGGCACCTATCGCACCGGCGATGGTCGCGGTGGCGCGGGTCGCGGTCAGCAGCGTTTCGCGCCATTGAACTCCTGGCCCGACAACGTCAACATCGACAAGTCACGCCGCTTGTTGTGGCCGATCAAGCAAAAGTACGGTCAAAGGATCTCCTGGGCCGACCTGATCGTCCTCACCGGCAATGTCGCGCTTGAAACCATGGGCTTTCGCACCTTCGGTTTCGCCGGAGGGCGTGAAGACACCTGGGAACCGGACAACGACGTTTACTGGGGCGCTGAAAAAGAGTGGCTGGCTACCAGCGACAAGCCCAACAGCCGCTATTCCGGCGACCGCGACCTCGATAACCCGCTGGCCGCCGTGCAGATGGGGCTGATCTACGTCAACCCGGAAGGTCCGGACAGCAACGGCGACCCCGCTTCCGCCGTCAAAGACATCCGGGAGACCTTCGCACGCATGGCGATGGACGATGAAGAAACGGTTGCGCTGATCGCCGGCGGACACACTTTCGGAAAAACCCACGGTGCTGGCTCTGCCACGCATGTTGGCGCTGATCCTGAAGCGGCGCCGCTTGAAGCGCAGGGACTTGGCTGGAGCAGCAGCTATCAATCGGGCAAGGGTGCCGACGCGATCACCAGTGGGCTGGAAGTCACCTGGACTCAGACACCGACCCAATGGAGCAATTTCTTCTTCGAGAACCTGTTCAAGTATGAGTGGGTAAAGGAGAGAAGTCCGGCGGGCGCGATCCAGTGGGTTGCCAAAGATGCCGAGGACGTCATTCCCGGGCCTGCGCTCGATTCCCCCAAGCGCAAGCCGACGATGCTCACGACCGACCTGTCGCTGCTCCATGATCCGATCTACAAAAAGATCTCGCGCCGCTTCTTGGACAACCCGCAAGCCTTTGCGGAAGCTTTTGCGCGGGCCTGGTTCAAGCTGACGCACCGCGATATGGGTCCCAAAGCCCGTTACCTCGGTCCCGAAGCGCCGAAGGAAGACCTGATCTGGCAAGACCCGTTGCCCAGAGCCATGCTGGCTCCGAGCGAAGCGGACATCGCCGACATCAAGGCCAAGATTGCCGCATCCGGTCTGTCGGCTTCTGAACTGGTAGGGCTCGCTTGGGCTTCGGCTTCGACCTTCCGTGGCTCCGACAAGCGCGGCGGCGCCAACGGCGCACGCATCCGCCTGGCGCCTCAGAGGAACTGGGCTGTCAACCAGCCCGTTGCGGCGGCGCTCGCCGAGCTGGAAAAAATCCAGAAAGCCTCGAACAAGATGTCGCTGGCCGATATGATCGTGCTGGCAGGCGGCGTCGGCATCGAACTGGCTGCCAAGGCCACCGGGATGGCTGTGACGGTACCGTTTGCGCCGGGTCGCGTGGATGCTTTGGCCGAAGATACCGACGCGGCGTCCTTCGACGTGTTCGAGCCTGTTGCCGATGGCTTTCGCAATTATCTCAAAGGTAAATATGCGGTGTCGGCAGAATCTCTGCTGATCGACAAGGCCCAGTTGTTGACGCTGACGGCGCCCGAACTTACCGTGTTGATCGGCGGTTTGCGCGCCATTAACATCAACGCGGATGGTAGCAAACACGGCGTTTTCACCGGCGCGCCCGGTACGCTCACCCACGACTTCTTCGTCAACTTGCTCGATATGGGCACAGAGTGGAAGCCGGTCGGAGACATTTACGAAGGCTACAGTCGCAAAACGGGAAAACTGGAATGGACAGGAACCCGTGCGGATCTGGTGTTCGGTTCAAACGCTATCCTGCGCGCTTTGGCCGAGGTATATGCCAGCGCCGACGGAAGAGAAAAATTCACCAGAGATTTTGTGGCGGCCTGGGTCAAGGTGATGAATCTCGATCGCTTTGACCTGGCCTGACGCACTATCGGGCAGTTTTCAATCGAGCAGTTTTCAAAATAATAAGCGGCTCTCGACAATCAGGCAGTTCCCGACAAGGAACTGCCTGATATTTATTGATTCTCCCCAAAACAGCCACCGGAAAATTTTTCCAGAGGGCGTTTCGCTGCGCCGGATGATCAATAAACTTCACGAGCAAACGACGCCGAATGACCGTAAAGCGAATCGCCAACAACCTGCGGTAACGACTACCCTCGCTCCGACGCGGCAAAGAGGCGATCAACGGCGGCTTCGTAATAAGAGAGCAATTCGTCATCGGTAGAAACAGGCATGTTGAGGTCGTGCAAAATACCATCCTCCAGACCGTAAATCAAACCATGCAAGGTCACTTCCTGACCGCGCGCCCAAGCATCATGCATGATCGTCGTCTCGCTCAAGTTCAGTACTTGCTCGAGAACATTGAGTTCGCAGAGACGATCGAGTTGCCGGGCGGTATCGGGGATCGCCATGAGACGGGTACGGTGCTTGTCGCGCACATCCTGGACATGGCGAAGCCAGTTGTCGATGAGACCAAGACGGGTATTGTGAAACGCCGCCGTAACCCCGCCGCAACCGTAATGTCCGACGACCAGAATGTGCTCAACGTGTAAGGCATCGACGGCGTACTGGAGGACGGACAGGCAGTTCAAATCGGTGTGTACGACGACGTTGGCGACGTTGCGATGGACGAACACTTCGCCGGGCAACAGGCCGAGAATTTCATTGGCGGGAACACGACTGTCGGCGCAACCGATCCAGAGATATTTGGGGTTTTGTTGCGCCGCCAGATTGCGAAAAAAATGATGGTCGCGGTCTTTCACCGATTGCGACCAGAGCCGATTTTGTTTGAGCAGAAAATCAAGACGATTCGACATAAGCAGCTCCCGAGAAAAAATTCATCATCAACGCATCGTGACAGTAAAACCCTGCGCCCGCAACAGCGTCAAAACACCCTGCTCGCCGCCCAAGTGCAAAGCGCCCACCGCCACGAATACCGGTTGTCCAGAAGAGAAAAATGGCCGCAGCCGCTCGACAAAACGCTGGTTGCGCGAAGAAATCATTTTCTCTTCGATTCTTCGCACGGTGCCGGGCGACAGCCCTTCTTCCTTGTTCATTTGCTGATACCAGCCATACAAAGCTTCGGCATCACCGTCTCGCCAGATTTGATAAAGCCTCTGCACCAGCGCCACACGCCTCTCTTCAGGCAGCGCCAGATAGCCTTCCAACATTTCACGCTGAATACTGTCTTCGAATGAAGCCATGGCTTCAACTTGCTCTTCCGGCTTTTCCAACCCTCGCGTCGAACGGTTCCCCCAGATTTTCAGCAACCGCTGCTCCGTTCCCCATTGCGGCGACAATCCCGCTTTTGACGCATCAGCGACAGACAACAGCGTTGACATCATCCAGGCCGGGATACGCTCCATCTCGGTGGCCATGCCCGGTAAAAGAGTGCTTAACCTGGTGAACGTCGCCGCCGAAAGCTGTCTTCGCAAACAAGCGTCTTTGCAAAGTCGCGCCAACATCAACGCGGCAACCAAAGGCATTTCTTCCGCAGATATTTCCATGATCAACTGCGAAGAACGGGACAGCGCTTGTGCAATCTCTTGCCGCAGGGGCTCGTCCGCTTTGCCGGCATGGATCGTCCCCAGAAGGTAAATCCGCACATCTCCCTGACGCGCCTCGTAAAACGGCAAACGCGCCGGTTCGGCAGCGTGCAGGGAAACGCTTAACCAAGACAACAAGGCCGCCGCAACGATTGTCTTTATCCGACTCATCTCGATCCTTTTGAGAAATCCATCCGGATTATAGGCCGAATGGACAACTCGCTCAAAACCGGTATCGTTGCAATACTGCAACACCCTCTCGCCACCGTTCGGTTCAGACGGAATGGATAAAAATGTGCGGTTCGTTTCGCATCTTTCCGTCGCTGCCCCATGTTTTTCCTATGTTTTTTATTTGCCGAAAAATTACAATCATATTATTCAAATGATGTCAAGCTTTTTTATTGTTGTCAGATCAAACAAACTCAACTAAACTTGCCGCCATTGGCTTTTTATCGCCACTTGAATACCTTCGGTCGTTTGTGAACGTTTTTTCCGGATTGGTTCTCATGCCCAGTTTCAGCCGCTCAGCAACACCCTCCGAGCTTCCCCAAGCCAATTCGGTGAACACCGTTATTTCGCTGCGCGATATCAAGACGCAGTGCCATATCTGCGGTATGCGCAGCCTCTGTCTTCCCGTCGGACTTTCCTCCGATGACCTCCAACAAGTCAGCGCCTTGGTCGATTGCCACATCAAGCTCAAAAAAGGCGAGACGCTTTATCGAACCGGCACACCGTTTACGGCGCTTTACGCTGTGCGGCTCGGTTCGCTCAAGACGACGGTGCTCGCTGAAGACGGGCGGGAACAGGTCGCCGGCTATCACATGCTTGGCGAACTGATCGGCCTCGACGGTATCGGCTCCGGCCACCACGGCTGTCACGCCATCGCGCTCGAAGACACCGAAATCTGCGTGATGCCGTTTGAACAACTCGAAGCCCTGGCGCGCGAACTGCCGACGTTGCAGCACAACCTCCATCAGGTACTCGCTCAGGAAATCGTTCGCGACCACTCGATCATGCTGCTGCTGGGAAGCATGCGAGCCGAAGAGCGGCTGGCCGTTTTTCTGGTGAATTTGTCAGACCGCTATTGTCGCCGCGGCTATTCTTCGACCGAATTCGTTTTGCGCATGACCCGCGAAGAAATCGGCAGTTATCTGGGGCTCAAACTTGAAACCGTCAGCCGCTTGTTTTCGCGCTTTCAGGAAGATGGGTTGATTCTGGTGCAAGGACGCGCCATTAAAATTCTGAGCCCGGACGCGCTCAGGGCACTGGGGGGGCAACAAAGCCCCGCCGCCGCCGAATCCGCCTGAATTCAGATCAAGCGCTTCCCTTCGTGATTCACGGCGTGGGGAAGCGAAACCTAGGAACGCTCGAACAACCCTGCCATCCCCCGTTTGTCATCCTGCGCGAAGTCGCAGGATCCACGCAGCGTCTGGATTCTGCGACTTCGCTTCGCTACGCGCAGAATAACAGGAAGGGTTTTTCAGAGGTTCCCTAGAGCCGGAGGCTCTCTCCCCTATATAAAAACCCCGCCGTTCATGGCGGGGTTTTTTAAACCGTTAACGCATTTTTCAGTCAACGATCAAGGAGCCATCGCCGGCTGTAGCCAGCGCACTTCCGTCATCGGCGCCTTGATTTCGAGGATCGGCAACCGCCAATCGTCTCCCTCCATGACGAATTTCCAATACCCCGCCGTCAGCGGAACAAGATGCCCGTTGTAAACGCCGTCTTCCGCATGGCTCAGCGTCACCTTCCGATCCTGATCGGGATAGCGGGGATGCACAACCTGCAATTGCAAAAACGGCGGCGGCGTAAACGTCTCCACCGTGCTCGTTAACGCCACCTGCACGGTATCGTCAGGTTGCACCGTCAGCAACGCGCCCAACCCCAAAACGGCGCTGCGCTCTTCGCGCTCCAACGTCTGGTTGATGAGCAAGCCCTTCTTGTAATAGTCGTCCACTACCAAGCCATCGTAAGACCAGATCGCCAGTCCCAGCGTCACAAAACACGCCAACACGACCGTGCTGAGGCTGCCGATAATGATCCACGGCCACGGCTCGCGGTACCACGGTTTGATTGCTTTCTCTTCCATCCTTTTTTCCTCAAGCCTTTTCTCTCAAAATCATCAATTCTTGGGCACCATGAACGTCGATTTTTCTTCGCGCCGCAATGCCTTGTCGTCCACCGCCTGTACCGTGAACATCATCGGATACATCCCCGGCTCCCATCCTTCCCGCGGCAACTTGAACCGCACCGAGAGCGGCACCATCCGCGTACTTGCCGCATCAACATTGATGGGTTGTTCGAGCTCACCGACCTCGATTCCCGGCAATTCGGTTGCTTTCGCTTCGATAATGAACCGATGAGCGCGCTCCTCCGTATTCATGATCTGCAACCGGTAAACGTTTTCGATCACCCCCGGCGCCGCTTCGCGCGCCATCACGCCGCGGTCGCGCAACACATCGACCTTCAACGGATTGCGCATGCACAACGATACCACGACCGCAGTCATAATGGCCAACAGGATCGCCGCATAAATCAATGTGCGCAGACGAAGCACCCTTTTCCATATCTCTTTTTTGCCGTAACCGGAAGCCATCGCATTTTCGGTGGTATAGCGAACCAGCCCCAGCGGATAATCCATTTTTTTCATCATGCTGTCGCAAACGTCGATGCATGCCGCGCAGCCGATACACTCATATTGCAAGCCGTTACGGATATCAATGCCGGTCGGACACACTTGCACGCACAAGTCGCAATCAATGCAATGTCCCAACCGCGCTTCCTTCAAGTCGGCTTTACGATTACGCGCGCCCCGCGGTTCGCCGCGTGCCGCATCGTAGGTAATGATCATCGTGTCGCGATCGAACATCGCCGATTGAAAACGCGCGTAGGGGCACATGTATTTGCAGACTTGCTCGCGCATCCAGCCCGCCAGAAAATACACCATGCCTCCATAGAGAAGAATCCAGAACAACGCCCAGCCGGAAACACCGAACGGCAGCAACGTCACCAGCTCACGAATCGGCGTGAAATAGCCGACAAAAGTCACTCCCGTCCACCATGCCACCAACAGCCACAATCCGTGTTTGAGCGCTTTTCGACCCGCCTTTTGTGCCGACCATGGCGCCGCATCGCGTTTCATTCGCGCATTGCGGTTGCCCTCGACCGCCTGCTCGATCCACATCAGCAATTCGGTGTACACGGTTTGCGGACAAGCGTAACCGCACCATAGGCGGCCGGCGACCGCTGTAAACAGAAACAGCGAATACGCGGAGACGATCAGTAACGCGGTCAGATAAATGATGTCCTGCGGCCAGAACACCGTTCCGAACAGGTAAAATTTTCGCGCCGGCAGATCAAACAGAAGCGCCTGTCGGCCGCCCCATGTCAACCACGGCAAACCGAGAAAAATCACTTGGGAGAGAAGGACGAAGGCGATCCGCCAGTTTTGAAAAGTCCCCTGGACGATACGCGTATACAATTTGCGGCGCGGAAGAAAAAGCGACTTGGCCGAGTCGGTGCCATTGCCGGCGGGAGAATTATTCATAAATGCCTCTTAAGAACAAACGGCTGCCGAGTCTGTTCAAACTCGGCAGCCCTCAAACGAAAAATATACCTTAAAAACGAAAACCGCGGGCGAATTTATTATTCGCCCGCGGTCTTGAGTGGTTCTTCTCTCTTGGCGGATTTTCTCACCCGTTACGATTTATTTGTTGGTCAAACCCCACACATACGACGTCAGCAGATGAATCTGGCCTGTGCTCAAAACCCCTTTATGCGCAGGCATCGCAAACGCACCTTCTTCCAATTCGCTGTTGTGCCCAAACTCGACGATCTTCGCCATGGCCTTTTCCGAACTGCCATAATCCCAATCGCTATCGGTCAAGTCCGGCGCGCCGATTTCTTTCATCCCTCTGGCGTCGTTGCCGTGGCAAGAAGTGCAGTTCTCATCAAACAACACTTCACCTTGTGCCACCAGGTTCGCGTCATGAGGAAGTCCCGACAACGCCCGCACATAAGCGACCACTGACTGAACGCCATCACTGCCACCCAGCGCTTCGCCCATCGGCAGCATTACCCCGGTACGCCCTTCGGCGATAGACTCTTCAATCTCTGCCGGAGATCCGCCCCAGTTCCAAGCCCCGCTTCTGAGGTTCTTGAAGCCGATGGCGCCGCGAGCATCGGAACCGTGGCAACGAGCGCATTCGTTTTGGAAAATACGCTCGGCGGTGCCCATGGCCTTCTGATCTTTCGACAGATCCTCGGCACTCATCGCCAGGAAGCCGTCGTACATCGGCTTGGTTTTGGCTTCAAGCGCTCTCATCTCCTGGTCGAACTGCCCGACCTGCGACCAGCCGCCAAGACCCTTGAAGCTGCCCAGTCCGGGGTAATAGATCAAGTAGCCGACGGAAAAGATCAGCAACGCCCAGAACAGTCCGCGCCACCAATTGGGCAACGGGTTGTTGTACTCGGTCAAGTCACCATCCCAGACGTGCGTGGTCTTGCTCGCGGCTTTTTCCTCTCTCTTGCCCACGACCGCCAGGATCCAGACACAGAAAAGAAGCGCCGCTACCGTCAGGATGACGATGTAAAGATTCCAAAAATTGGATGTGAAGTCACTCATGGTTGACGTCCCCGTTGATCAATATCTTGATTGATTGAATTGCCGCTACCTATACCTTCAGCGTCATCGGATAACGCAAACGGCGCTTGTGCCGCCTGATCGAAACGCTTTTTGCGTCCGCTGCTGTAGGCCCAAACCACGATACCGGCAAAAGTCAGCACTGCCAGTACCGTGATGGCCGAACCTGCAAACGTTACCCCTTCCACCGCCGTTACCTCACGCTCTTCACGTGGATGCCGAGTACCTGCATGTAGGCAATCAGCGCGTCCATTTCCGTCTTCCCGGCCAATTCTCCGGGAGCCGACTCGATATCCGCATCCGTATAAGGCACACCGACAAACCGCAACGCTTTCATCTTTCTGGCGATGATCTTTTCGTTGGCCGGCGCTTTCTCCAGCCACGGATAGTTGGGCATGTTG
The DNA here is from genome assembly GCA_031260355.1 of Burkholderiales bacterium. Classification (GTDB taxonomy): domain Bacteria; phylum Pseudomonadota; class Gammaproteobacteria; order Burkholderiales; family Casimicrobiaceae; genus UBA931. The sequence continues at coordinate 16,658 of JAIRJZ010000032.1, read as the reverse complement.
GATTCCGGCACGACCGAACGCGGATTGATCATGTGCACGCGATGCCATTCGTCGGAAAACTTGCCTCCGATCCGCGCCAGATCCGGCCCTCTGCGGTGCGAGCTGAACTGGAACGGATGGTCGTAAACGAACTCTCCGGCGACCGAGTAGTGCCCGTAGCGCGCGGCTTCCGAACGGAAGGGGCGAATCATCTGCGAGTGGCAGCCGTGGCAGCCTTCGCGGATGTAGATGTCGCGTCCTTCCAGTTGCAGCGCCGTGTACGGCTTCAGCCCCGCCACCGGCTCAGTCGCCGATGGCTGGAAGAAGAGAGGCACGTTCAGAGCAAGTCCGCCGATGCTGATGACAACCACGATGGCAATAATCAACCACGGCAGCTTGGTTTCAAGTGTTTCATGCGAGAAGAATTTCATTCTTGCGCTCCCCGTGATCAAGCGTGTGCAGGTGCCGTTGCCGTCGGAACGGCGGCATCAACCGACTTGCCCTGCCCTATTGTCTTCAACATGTTGTAGAACATCAACAACATCCCCAAAAAGTAAAGCAGCCCGCCGACCAAGCGAATCACGTAGAACGGATAGCTCGCCTTGACGCCTTCAACGAAGGTATAGACCAACGTACCGTCTTCGTGAACCGCCCGCCACATCAGACCCTGCATCACGCCGGCAATCCACAACGCCGCCACGTAAAGCACGATACCGATCGTCGCTATCCAGAAATGGATGTTGACCAGCTTGACCGACCACATTTCGGTACGACCGTACAAGCGCGGGATCAGGTAATAAAGGCTACCCATGGTGATGAAACCGACCCATCCCAGCGCGCCCGAGTGAACGTGACCGATGGTCCAGTCCGTGTAGTGCGACAGCGCATTGATCGTCTTGATGGACAATGCCGGACCTTCGAAGGTTGACATGCCGTAGAACGACAGCGCCACGATCAGGAATTTGAGAATCGGATCTTCACGCAACCTGTGCCAGGCACCGGACAGCGTCATGATACCGTTGATCATACCGCCCCAAGATGGCGCCAGCAGGATCACCGAGAACAGCATCCCGAGGGTTTGCGCCCAGTCAGGCAACGCCGTGTAAAGCAGATGGTGCGGGCCCGCCCACATGTAGATGAAGATCAGCGCCCAGAAGTGCACGATCGACAGCCGGTAGGAGTAAATCGGACGTCCGGCCTGTTTCGGCACAAAGTAGTACATCATGCCCAGGAAGCCTGCCGTCAGGAAGAAGCCCACGGCGTTATGCCCGTACCACCACTGCACCATCGCATCATGGACGCCCGCATAAGCCGAATACGACTTGAAGAACGTGACCGGAATTTCGACGCTGTTGAAGATGTGCAGTACCGCAATGGCGATAATCATTGCCCCGTAAAACCAGTTCGCCACATAAATATGCGGCGTACGTCGAATGGCGAGGGTACCGAAAAACACGACTGCATAAGAAACCCAGACCACCGCGATCAGCAGATCGATCGGCCATTCCAGTTCGGCGTATTCCTTGCCTGTGGTAAAGCCCATGATCAGCGACAGCGCCGCCAGCAGAATGACCAACTGCCAGCCCCAAAATGTGAACGATGCCAGTCCGCTGGCGAAAAGCCGCGTCTGGCAGGTACGCTGCACAATGTAGTATGACGTTCCGAACAATGCGCAACCGCCGAACGCAAAGATGATTGCGTTGGTGTGCAGTGGCCGCAACCGCCCGTAAGTCAGCCAAGGAAGATCAAAATTGAACGCGGGCCAGAGCAATTGGACTGAAATCACCAGTCCCACCAGCAACCCCACGATTCCCCAAATCACCGCCATGATTGCAAATTGGCGGACAACCTTGTAATTAAAAACTTCAGCTTTTGATGATGTTATAGCCATCGTATGTGCCCCAGATATGTTGACCCAGTGGTGGCGCCATTGTAACCAAACGCAAGCGCCAAAGTATGATATAGCTCAAATTATCCTTACATGATCAGCAAGGAATATGATCAAAGAAACAGGCATTTTTTGTTACCCCGAATATGTTGCATCACTATTATTTTTAGCCTTTTCAGCGTCCGGAGCCGTTTCCGGCACCGGTGTATCGTCATCGGCCAAGACCCGGTAAGCCGGACCGTCGAGATCGTCGAACTGCCCGCTCCGGACGCTCCACCAGAAAATACACCCGATGATCAGCACCAACATCACCGACACCGGGATCAACAGCCACAAAATTTCCATCGCCCCCCGCCTAACCGGCTTCGCCGTAAATCTCGTTCCGTCAGGATACCATTTTGAGTACCGGCTTCCTATCGCCGCCATCGCTGCCGTCGCCGGTATTTTCTCCGGCTTCCTTCTTTATCCGCGTGATTCGCAGCGCGTTCAACACCACCGTCAGCGACGATAGCGACATAAAGAACGCCGCGAGCAACGGCGTCACCAAGCCCAGCGCCGCCGCCGGCACCGCCACCAGGTTATAGGTTACTGCCCAACTCAAATTCTGACGGATCACCGTCAGCGTGCGCCGCGCATGGCGCAGCGCATCGATCAGCCGCGGCAACTCGTCGGAAAGAATCACTACATCGGCCGTCCATTGCGCCAGCGATGTGGCACTGCCCAAGCTGACCGACACCTGCGCCTGCGCCAACCCCGGCGCGTCGTTGACGCCGTCGCCTACCATCGCCACCACTTCGCCTGTCGCCTGCCAATCGAGAATGTGGCGACGCTTGTCCTCCGGCAACAAGCCGCCGTACGCCGTTTCGATGCCCAGTATCTGCGCCAGCGCTTCGGCGTTTTCGCGGCGATCCCCTGATAACAGCGCCGTCTTGATCCCCATTGCGCGCAATGCCGCGACCACTTCCCGCGCATGCGGGCGCAACGCGTCGCCCAGCGCAAAAACCGCCTGGATGCCGTCGCTGTTGCCGAGAAACACCACCGTGTCGCCGGCAGGTTGTTGTTCGACGAAACAGATCAACGCGTCGGGCATTGGCGCCACCGCTGCGCCACCCAACGCCGCCACATAGTCGAAGCGGCCGATCCGCCAACGCTCACCGTCTATCGTCCCTTCGATCCCGTTGCCGGACAACACGGTTAAATCCGACGCCACCGGCAATGCCGCCTCCGCCGCCGTTTCCGCCGCCTCCGTTTCCGCCGCCTCCGTTTTCGCCTCGCTCCGGAACGCCCGCGCCAGCGGGTGCTCGGAGGGCGCTTCCAGCGCCTGCGCGATCGACAGCAACTTGGCTTTGTCGGCGCCTTCGACAATTTCCATTCCATTAAGCGTGACCTTGCCTTCGGTCAGCGTACCGGTTTTGTCGAAAACCAGCGTGGTCACTCTCGCCAACGTTTCCAGCGCATCGCCGTGCGCCAGCACCACGCGACGACGACCCAGCGCCCCGGCTGCCGCCGACAATGCCGTCGGCGTCGCCAGCGACAACGCGCACGGACAGGTGATCACCAGCAGCGCGAACAGCACTTCCACCGTCCGCGACGGCTCGATCTGCCACCACACAAACCCGACGATAACCGCCAACAGCAACAACACCGCAACAAACCAAGACGCCACCCTGTCGGCCAGCCTCGCCACCCGCGGTCGCTCGCTGGCGGCACGATCGACCAGTCGCAGAACCGTCGCCAGCCGGGTGCCTTCGCCGACCGCCTGGACTCGTACGATCAAAACACTTTCGCGGTTGACCGCACCGGCAAACACCGCGTCACCCGGCGCGCGCCGCACCGGCCAGCTTTCACCGGTCAACACCGCCTCCTCGACATGCGACACCCCGTCGACCACCACCCCATCGGCCGGTATCACCGCGCCCGGCCGCACCAGCACATGATCGCCGGCCGCCAGCGTCGTTGCCGGCACCGGTTGCGACGTCCGCCCATGCGGCCAATCGGCCACGCGGTCAGCCAGTATCGGCCTTTGCCTTGCCATCGCCTCAATGGCTTCGCCGGAACGCTTTCGCGCCATCATTTCAAAATAACGCGCCACCAGCAGCAACGCCACGAACATCGTGACCGAGTCGTAATACACCGCCCCGTTCCCCAGGAAAGTGGCCCATACGCTCGCCGCAAACGCCACCGATACGCCCAGCGCAATCGGCACATCCATTCCAACGCGACGAATCGACACATCGCGCCAGGCTCCCTTGAAAAAGGGCCACGCTGAATAAAAAATCACCGGCAAGGTCAGCACCAGGCTAGCCCAACGCAGCAGGATCGTGGTGCCTTCCGACACTTCGTCGCTGATGTAATGCGGCACCGCCATCATCATCACCTGCATCATGCCGAACAGCGCGACGCCCATCCGGAACAACAACGAACGCCGCTCGCTTCGTGCCTGGGCGTCACGCCGCGCCGGGTCGTAGGGGTAAGCGCGATAACCGATGCGCGCCACCGCCCGCAACAATTGTGAAAGCGGCGTTGTTTCGGGGCGCCATACCAGCGTCGCCCGGTGTGACGCAAAATTGACCCGTGCCTCGACGACACCGGGTTGCTTCATCAGCCACGATTCGATCAGCCACACACAAGCACCGCAGGTCAAGCCCTCGAGCAACAAGGCGATTTCGTGCTCCTCTTTGCCATCCTCGCCGCCGCTCCGTTTCCGGACGAAGTCGCGCACAACATTTTCGTCGTCATAGGCAACCCATTCGTCCTGTTCCTCCTCCGGCGTCGTCTGCGCCGCGACCGTCCGCGTTGCGTAAAACGCTTCCAGCCCCGCCGCGTGAATCGTCTGCGTCACCGCCTGGCAACCGGCGCAACAAAACGTCCGCGTCTGCCCCTTCAGGACAGACTGCCAGCGTACACCCGGCGGATTTTCCGTTCCGCAGTGATAACAAAAACGCACGTCCTCCGTGGACGACAAAGGGATTTCAACCGGTTTCGACATGGGCGGACTCTACGGTACCGGTTCGGTCAGGTCAATATCCCATCCCGGCTTTGTGAAGTGAAACATTGATTGACTGCCGGAAAAAAACCCCTTGACCAAATGACATAAAACGTCCAGCATATCAAGTGGTTCTCAAGTATTTTTTCCAACCTTTAAAGGAGATCTGCATGTACAAAAACTTACTGGTCGCCACTGACGGTTCGCCGCTTTCGGACAAAGCCATCGACCAGGCCATCGATTTGGCGGTTTCGTTAAAAGCCAAACTCTGTGTTTTCTACGCCTCGCCCAGTTACCCGTTGCCGGCCTACGCCGGTGGCGTCGTGTACGAACCGATTTCCAAAAAAGAATTCGCCGCTTTTGTCACTGAAGAAGCCGAAAAAATCCTTTCGGCGGCGGAAGACAAAATCAGAAAAGCCAATGTGGCATGCACACGCATCCACGTTCTTGCCGCGACGCCATGGGAAGCGATTCTCGGCGCCGCCAAGGAAAACGACTGTGACCTGATCGTGATGGCGTCGCACGGACGCCGCGGTATTTCGGCCTTGCTGCTCGGCAGCGAGACGCAAAAAGTGCTGACGCACTCGGCGGTGCCGGTGCTGGTCATCCGCTGATGACGGCGCGCTGAAATTAACCCGCAAAGAGGGCGCCGAAGCGCCCTCTTTGCTTGATACGACGACCGATCAGAGCAACCCGACCAACTCGGGAACCACTTCGGCCACATCGCCGACGATTCCGTAATCGGCAATCTGGAAAATGGGCGCATTGGGATCCTTGTTCACCGCCACAATCACTTTGCTGTCCTTGACCCCGGCCAGATGTTGGACGGCACCGGAAATGCCGAGCGCGATATAAAGTTCCGGCGCAATGATTTTCCCGGTTTGGCCGAGCAGATAGTCGCTCGACGCCGTTTCTTCCTCGACGACGGCGCGGCTCACACCGATCGCCGCGTTGAGCTTGTCCGCCAACTTTTCGACGGCAGGCATATCCTTTTTTCCCACGCCGAGGCCGCAGCCGATCACGATCCGCGCTCGCGACAGTTCCGGGCGCGACGACTGCTCGCTGCGGCGCTCCACCAGACGAACGGCCTGCTTCGGCGGTAACGGGGGCACCGTTTCGATCGGTGCCGCTGCCTGCGCGGCTGTTTGCACACCGGCAGGAGAAAAAGCGTTGGCGCGAACCGTCAGCAACTTGACCGCGCTCTTCAACCGCTCCACGACAAGCAAACTTCCGGCATACACCGGCCGCACGAAGGTGTCTTCCGTTTCGATCTTCGTCACATCGGTCACCAGATCGGTGCCACGCAACGCCGCCAGATACGGCATCAGCCGTTTGCCCAAGTAGCTGCTCGACATCAGCGCATAGCGGTAGCCGCCGCGCTCCAGCACGGCTTGCGCCTGCGCCGCCGTGTCTTCGGTCAGTTGCGCTTCCAGATGGGGGGCCGTGGCACACCACACATGGGCGATTCCTTCGATGGACGCGGCCTGTTGCGACAGCGTTTCAGCGTGCGCGTCGCCGGCCATCACCAAAACATGAATATCACCGTTAAGCGAACGCGCCGCCGTCGCTGTCCGACGCGTGGCCTCGTCCAGTCGCCCCTCCGCATGCTCGGCCAGTATCAAGATCGCCACCATACCCTCCCCAACGTGTTTCTAAATAATCCCCGTCTCGGCGCGCAACCGCTCGACGAGGGCTGCCGCATCGGGCAACAGCGTGCCGCAATTGCGTTCCGGCGGACTGCGCAACTGCACCACGGCAACCCCCATTTCCATATCGACGCCAAGCGCTTCTGCCGCCTCGCCGACGATCTTTCTTTTTTTGGCTTTCATCAGACTGGGCATGGAAACATAACGCGGCGCCGCCAAGCCGATCTCGACGCTGACCAGCGCCGGCAAGGCCGCTTCAAGCGTCTCAAAACCTCGATCCGTCTTGCTGCGAACGCGCACGTCCCCCCCCTCGACCGTCAACGCTTCGGCAAACGGCAGATAAGGCCAGCCCAACAACGCCGCCAACATCGGTCCCACCTGGTTACCATCGCTGCCCATTCCCTGACGACCGATCAGCACCAGGTCGCAAGCTTCGCGCACTGCGACGGCTTTCAGCAGCCGCGCCACCACCAGCGGCGTCATCGCGTAGCGCGCCTCGATAAACAGCGTCTCGTCCGCTCCCAGCGCCAGCGAAGTACGCAACGTCTCCACGCAATCGTCCGTGCCGCACGATACCGTCAATACCTGTGTCGCCATCCCCCGTTCTTTCAGTTGCAACGCCGCTTCCAGCGCCGCTTCGTCGTAGGGGTTCATCACCATTTTCATGTACGTCATGTCGAGCCCTGAATGATCGGGCTTCAGACGGACTTTGAACGAGGGATCGATGACTCTTTTTACCGGAACCAGAATTTTCATGACGTTTCTTTTTGTTGAACAGCCTTTCTCCCTGCTTTCTTGCTTGCTTCAGCGCGCCATCCCCGGACGGTCGCGTAGCAACCGCTGCTTGTCGCGGTTCCACTCGCGCTCCTTTACCGTCTGCCGTTTGTCGTACTGCTTCTTCCCTTTGGCCAAACCGACCTCCAGCTTGATCCGGCCATTCTTGAAATGCAGATTGATCGGAATCAAGGTGTATCCGGCGCGCTCCACTTGCCCGATCAGACGGCGGATTTCCGATGCGTGCATCAGCAGCTTGCGGGTACGCGTCGGATCGGCGCGAACATGCGTCGAGGCCGATGTCAGCGGCGTAATATGTGCGCCCAGCAACCACAGTTCGCCGCTACGGATCACCACATAAGCCTCCTTGAGTTGTGCGCGACCATCGCGCACCGCCTTCACTTCCCAACCGTCGAGCACCAGCCCCGCCTCGAAGCGTTCTTCAACAAAATAATCGTGGAAAGCTTTACGGTTATCGACAATGGACATGATGGCTCAAATCACAGAATTTCTTCATTGTAACCGCAACTTCCCATCGCTGTGGCGCTCTCTTTCTGGCCGCGCACACCGTTTTTATCCTTTGAAAGAAAAAAGTTTTCCCCCATAATGGAATCCATGAGCGAATGGATCACCATTTTCGTTGCCTACGCCACGCAAAACCGGGCTGTCGTGCGCGACTTCCGGCTGCCTGCCCACAGCACCGTCGCCAACGCCCTCATCGTGGCTCGTGCGTCAGGCGTTTTCCCGTTCGATGAAGAGGCATCCTATGCGATTTTCGGACAGCGCGCCGAACCCGCCACACCAATTCGTGACGGCGATCGTGTCGAATTGTTACGTCCGTTGCGTTGCGATCCCAAAGAAAACCGCCGACTTCGTGCCCGCCCTGCCACCGGATAATCGAACCGTTCACCGAGTTCCCGAAAAACCCTGTGTTATAGTGAATCGCCTCTGCTCTGCCTTGAACCGAACCGTTCCACCTCAACCCCGAATCATGAACGCCAAAGTTGCCCGCCGCCGTTTACTCGCCCCCAAAGCCACCCGCCTTTTCGTTCTCGACACCAACGTCTTGTTGCACGACCCGACTTCGTTGTTCCGCTTTCAGGAGCACGATGTTTATCTGCCGATTCTGGTGCTCGAAGAACTCGACGCCCATAAAAAGGGGAACTCGGAAACAGCACGCAACGCCCGCCAGGCTTCCCGTTTTCTCGACGAACTGATCAACCGCCATATCGCGCAGAAAAACAACGGGATTGCGTCCGGCATCGCGCTGATGCCGCCGAACGGCGCTTTTCAGGCGACCGGTTCGCTTTTTCTGCAAACCGACCTTATCCCGCCGTCAGCGCTGCCGTTTCTGGCGGCGCGTGCCGACAACCAGATTCTCGCCATCGTCAAACACCTCCGCACACAGTTCCCCGAGCGCGATGTCTTTCTGGTGAGCAAAGACATCAATATGCGCATCAAGGCGCAAGCGTTGAGTCTTAATGCCGAGGATTATTTCAACGATAAAGTTCTCGAAGATTCCGATCTGCTCTATACCGGCATCACCGAATTGCCGCAGGATTTCTGGGACACGCACGGCAAGAAAATGGAATCCTGGCAACTGGCCGGCCATACGCTGTACCGCGTTGCCGGCCCGCTGACGGCGGCGTTGCACCTCAACGAAATGGTTTATCTCGAACGTGCCGGCGAAGCGCCGTTCTACGCTACCGTCAAAGAGGTCAACGGAGAGAATGTCGTCCTGCAAACCATCAAGGACTACACCCACGCCAAAAACGCCGTGTGGGGCATCACCGCCCGCAACCGCGAACAGAACTTCGCGCTGAATCTGCTGATGAATCCGGAAATCGACCTCGTTACCATGGTCGGTCAGGCCGGAACCGGCAAGACCTTGCTGACGCTGGCTGCCGGGCTGATGTTGACGCTCGAATTCAAGAAATACAGCGAACTCATCATCACCCGCGTCACCATTCCGGTCGGCGAAGACATCGGTTTTCTGCCCGGCACCGAAGAAGAAAAAATGACACCGTGGATGGGCGCGCTCGAAGACAATCTGGAAGTCCTGCATTACACCGAAGAAGATGCCGGCGCCTGGGGGCGCGCCGCCACCCGCGATCTGCTGCGCGCCCATATCAAGATCAAAAGCCTCAACTTCATGCGCGGCCGCACTTTCGTCAAAAAATACCTGATCATCGACGAAGCGCAAAACCTGACCTCCAAACAGATGAAGACCTTGATCACCCGCGCCGGCCCCGGCACCAAAGTCGTTTGCCTCGGCAACCTTGCCCAAATCGACACGCCCTACCTCACCGAAGGCAATTCGGGGCTGACCTATGTCGTCGATCGGATGAAAGGCTGGAAACACACCGGCCACATCACGCTGGCGCGCGGCGAGCGTTCGCGGTTGGCCGATTACGCATCGGAAATGCTTTAGTTTCGAAAGTCAGGAGTCGCCCGTAATCGGATCGGCGGGAGGCGGTGTCGGCTGCGAACCGGAGATGCTTTTAGGTGAAATGGTCGCTTTAAGCCCGCCCAGCTTCGAAACGTCCAGGCCGAGCTGCCAATCGTAAGCGTCAAGAACGTCCTGAACGATGGCGAAGCCCAAGCCGGCGCCTTCACCACGCTCATCAAGACGTGTGCCGCGTTCAAGCACATGCGACAACAAAACCGGATCAATTCCTTGCCCGTCGTCTTCAATGACGATCGACAACTCAGCAACGCCTGCCGAGGCCGAGACGCAAATGCGCTGCTTCGCGAAACGCGTCGCGTTTTCAAGCAAGTTGCCAAGCACCTCCGCAAGGTCGGTTCGATCGAACGGGACACGCGTGCCTTCGTCAATTTTCGATTCGAACGATACGCGCGCGCCCTCGGGAGTACGTTCCAGTGTCGCAATCAACGAATGCACGAGCGGTGCAAGTTCAGTGGAGGGCGTTATTGCGTGCTGCAGACGACCGCGCACTCGGGCACGCGTCAATTCGCGATCGACATGGCGACTCATGGCGTCGCTGACCGCTTCGATACCATGCGCAATGGTGTGCTCCCCTCGTTCGTGAAGACGTGCTGCATCGGCAGCGAGTGCAGCGAGCGGCGTCTTTAAGCCGTGAGCCAAATCCGCAGCCCGATTGCGTGACCGTTCGACTTCGCGCTCCTGTGCATCAACGAGCGCGTTGACTTCCTCGACAAGCGGCTGCACTTCGGCTGGCGCCGCCGATGGCAAATGACGACGACGCCCCGCTCTGATTTCGGCGACGCCGCGACGCAGCGCATCGAGCGGGCGCAAACCGAGGCTGACCTGGATTGACGTCGCAACCACCAAGACCGCAGCGAGAAGACCAAGAGCAATGACAAGGTCTTTTGCAAAGGACGATGCTGCGACCGCTACTCGAGCGAGGTCGGTAGCGACTCCCAGGCGTATGCCGACTCTGCGGTTTTCTACCGAGAGATGGACGACGCGCTCGACGACCAGCAGGCGGGTTTTTCCGGGGCCGGGTATCTCGTGCTGGTGAACCTCTCCCGGTGTCGGTTCATCCGTCGGAAGCATCATCGTCGTATCCCACAACGAGCGGGAACGCAGGATTTGACCCCTGTCATCACTGGCCTGCCAGTAGAGCCCCGAGAAAGGATTATCGAAGCGTAAGTCAACAGGCGGCTGCATCAATATGAGATTGCCCTGTGCATCGATGTCGATCCCGGAAAGCAACTGTTTGAGATGGATTTCAAGGTCACCGGCAATCGTGCGGGTGACGTGGCGCTCGAACAACAGGAACAACCCTCCACCGGCAACCGTGAGCGCAATGAAGATCGCAATGATCCCGCCTACAACAAACCGCAGACGCAACGAATGCCGCTTCACGCCGATGCCTCCGGTATGGTGTAACCGAACCCTCGCCGCGTTTCTATTACAGGAGCGCCCAGTTTCTTGCGTACGCGACCGACCAGCACTTCGAGGGCGTTCGAGTCGTGCGCCTCATCGTGACCGTAAATGTTTTCCTCCAGTTCCTGCTGAGGCACAACCCGGCCAAGATTGCGCAACAGGTGGGCAACGAGCCGGTACTCAAGCGGCGAGAGTGCGATCGGTATGCCGCGCAGGGTTACTTTCATTTGCCTCTCATCAAGCGTGATCTCGCCGGCAGTCAAAACCGACGAGGCATGACCGGCAGACCGACGCACGATCGAGCGTAACCGCGCCGTCAACTCCTCCATCCGGAACGGCTTGGGCAAGTAATCATCGGCTCCCGCATCAATACCATCGACCCGCTCCGCCCAACTCCCCCGAGCAGTCAGGATGAGGACAGGCATGTGGCGTCCGTTCGCGCGCCAGCGTTTGAGAACCGCAAGGCCGTCCATCAGAGGCAAACCGAGGTCAAGGATAACCGCGCCATAATCTTCGGTATCGCCCCGAAACCAGGCCTCCTCGCCGTCGCTGACCGCCTCAACCACATAGCCTGAGGCTCCGAGCGCGAGCGAGATGTCCGATGCAATCCGCCGGTCGTCTTCGACAAGAAGCACGCGCATTATTTTTTCCTCATGCGATTGATCTCACCGCTGCGAGCGTCAACATAAACTTCAAAAACCTGCCCCTCGCGATCGACGACACGAAATTCGTAAACCCACACCTTTTCTTTTTGCTCAAGCTTTGTGCGGACGACCTCGCCGGGAAGCTTGTCCTGAACAATACTCAAAATCTCTGCGAGCGGACGGATTTCGCCGGATTTGACGGCTTGCAGCGCCTTATCGTGATCGTGCGACGCCATCACCGGCGAAACCCCGGAACCGATCAGCACCGCTGCCGCCATAACGATCGCCCGGGAAATACTGTGAAACCTTGGCATCATGAGCCACCCTATTTTTTGACAAGATAAAGCATTTAGCCATATTCAACCTGACAACTTGCTGACACGAAGCAACAGGTAGCCGTCAGCGCCCTTTGGTTAATCTTCCGTTCACCTGCCGCATGGTGCGGCATGGAAACACTTAATACAGGAGAATACCAAATGAAACACAGTTCTTTCAAAGTCGCAGGCACAATATTCGGCATCGGTGCTTCGCTAAAGATATTAGCAGTAGCGACAGCAATCGGAATGCTGGCCTTGACGACACCGGTACATGCCAAAAGCCTTGGGTACCCATGTACATCCGCACCCCAGAACCAATGGCTCCCGGTACAGGAACTGCAAGCCAAGGTCGAAGCTCTCGGTTACATGGTGCAAAAAAACAAGCTGGCAAAAGGGTGCGCTGAATTCTATGTGCTCGACAAGAACGGCGGTAAAACCGAGTTGTTCGTCGATCCGACCAACGGCCAGATCGTCAGCCAACTCCAGGGAGGCAAGCGGTGAAATCCGGGAAAAGCGGCTCGGTGGCGGTCGGCGGTTGCCGACCGCCGACGACCATCAAGGTTTGGGATCCGTTCGTCAGGGTCTTTCACTGGTCGCTGGTCGCTTTGTTTCTGGCCGCCTTCATCACCGGCGATGACTTTGAGGACGCACACATTGTCGTCGGTTATGTGGTCGCTGGCTTGATTGCTGCGCGCGTCGTGTGGGGCTTCATCGGCTCCCACCATGCGCGGTTCAGCCATTTTGTCAGGCCGCCCCAAGAAACGCTGGCCTACCTGCGCGACGAACTCCGGCTCAAAGCGCCTCGCCATATCGGGCACAATCCTGCCGCCGCTGCCATGATCGTCGCGCTGCTTGTGATGTCGGCCACGACCTGCATTACCGGATACCTGATAACCACCGATGCTCTCTGGGGAGCGGAGTGGGTGGAGGAAATCCACGAAGTGCTGGCCTACCTGACCATCGGATTTGTCGCCGTGCATGTTTTTGGAGTGCTGCTGGCGAGCTTTTTACACCGGGAGAACCTTGTCCTGTCGATGTTCACCGGCAAGAAGCGCTTAGCCAAGCATTGAAAACCATTTCACCATAAAGAACACATAGCGCCCCAAGGTTTTTCTTTGTGATCTATGCGTTCTTTGTGGTTAATGCCTTTCACTAGCAAAAACAATTCACGATCGCATCCAGCCCGCAATGGTCGATCGCGTGCGTCGCCGCGCCGCGCACTTTTGGTTTAGCGCGATACGCAAACGACACATCGGCGGCCTGAAACATCATCAAATCGTTGGCGCCATCGCCGATCGCTACCGCCAGCGGTTTGTCCGGCGTTGCGTACTTTGCCTTGTACGCGCTCAACTGCGCCGCTTTGCCGGCGGCGCCGACGATCTCGCCGATGACCCGCCCGGTCAATTTGCCGTCGATGATTTCCAGCGTGTTGGCGGTCGTGTGGGCAAACCCCAAGCGCGTCCGCAGTCTTTCGGTGAAAAACGTGAAGCCGCCGGACACCAGAATGCTTTTCGCGCCCGCCGCGTGAAACGCTTCCAGCATCGCCTCCGCGCCCGGCGACAGGACGAGACGGGTATCGTAAATCGCCGCCAGCGCCGTCTCGGGAACGCCTTTCAACAGCGCCACCCGCGCAATCAGGCTTTCCTTGAAATCGAGTTCGCCGCGCATCGCCCGTTCGGTGATTTCGGCCACCTGCGGCTTGATGCCGATCATGTCGGCGATCTCGTCGATACACTCGATGGTGATCAAGGTCGAATCCATATCCATCGCCACCACGCACACATCCTGCAAGCGCCGCGCATGCGGCACCAGCGCCACATCGAAACCCTGCTGCGACAGGTTCACCGCCGCTTCCGAGGGCGTTCTGACATGGCACAACCGGTAAACCGGCGGTAAATGCCGGATCTCTTCCCAGCCTTCGGCTCCGGCCTCTGCCGCCCAATCGATCAGCGCGAGCGGCAACGCCGTCGGCGCCTGCAATACCAGATCGAACCCCGCGTCTTTTTTCATGATGTTTTTCTTTCAGACATTTTTTTCTGCGTTTTCGATACCTTGCCCGCCGAACGTTTTTTCCCGGTTTTGGGCTTTTCCTTTTCGGAAGATTCTTCCTCCCACAGTGAAAAATCAATCTTGCCCGCATCGGGATCGACCCGAACCACCCGCACCGCCACCCGTTGCGCCAGCGTATAGACGACACCGCCGCGCTGTCCGGTCAACGTATGGCGGGCGGCGTCGAAACGGAAATAATCGCTTCCCAATTCGGTCACATGCACCAGTCCGTCGATCGCCAATCCGTCCAGCGTCACGAACAAACCGAAATTCGTCACGCCGGAAACCGTGCCTGTCATCACTTCATCCAGATGCCGCTGCATGTACAAACATTTCAGCCAGGTTTCGACATCCCGCGTCGCCTCGTCGGCGCGGCGCTCGGTCACCGAGCAATGCTCACCCAGCGCCTTCCACGAATCGCCTTTCGGCTGATACGCCTTTCCGGCGAGAATGGCTTTCAGCGTCCGGTGCACCAGCAAATCGGGATAGCGGCGAATCGGCGAAGTGAAATGCGCGTAGGCCGGATACGCCAAGCCGAAATGCCCTTTCTCTTCAGCGCCGTACTCGGCGCGTTGCAGCGAACGCAACAACAGCGTTTGCAGCAAATCCTTATCATCGCGCGTCTGTATTTGTTCGAGCAACTTGGCGTAATCCTTGGTTGCCGGTTTTTCACCGCCGCCAAGACGCAACGCGCACAGCGCCAGAAACGCCTTCAATGCCGCCAGCTTTTCCGCCGTCGGCCCTTCGTGGATACGGAACAACGCTTGGACGTGGTGCGCCCGAATCGTTTCCGCCGCGCACACATTGGCTGCCAGCATGCACTCTTCAATCAGCCGATGCGCGTCGTTGCGCACCAGCGGCGTTATTTTTTCGATTTTGCCGCACGTGTCGAAATGCATTTCCATTTCGGTGGTTTCAAAGTCGATGGCGCCGCGTTTTCTCCGCTGTTCGAGAAAATGCTTGAACAGCGCATACAGCGTATCGAGCGACTCTCGCGTTTCTTGCACTTCTGGCATCTCCGCCGCGTTCAGCGCCGGCAACGCCGTACCGCGCGACAGATAATCCCATACTTCGGTGTAGGTCAGCCGCGCCCGCGAGCGAATCACCGCCGGATAAAACTCATGATGCTTGACGACGCCCTTGGCGGAAACCACCATATCGCACGCCATCACCAGTCGATCCACCGCCGGATTCAGCGAACACAAACCGTTCGATAATGTTTCCGGCAGCATCGGAATCACCCGGCGCGGAAAATACACCGATGTGCCGCGCTCTCTGCCCGCCTTGTCCAGCACACTGCCGTCTTTCACATAGTGCGATACGTCGGCAATCGCCACGATCAGCCTGAACCCTTGCTTGTTTCGAGCCGCATACACCGCATCGTCAAAATCGCGCGCCGTCTCGCCGTCGATCGTCACCAGCGGCAAATCGCGCAAATCGCGCCGCCCTTTGATGTCGGACGACTTGACACTGTCTCCGAATTTTTCGGCACTGTGCTCGACCGCCTCAGAGAACACAAACGGCAGCGCATGTTTGCGCAGTGCAATCTCGATTTCGATACCGTCATCGTCCGCCGTTCCCAGAACTTCCTTGATCCGGACAATCGCCTCATGCGATGCCGACGGCGGATCGACGATTTCCGCCACCACGATATCGCCAGCCTTGGCAGTTCTGCGGCCTTCCGGCGTCAGCAAAAAATCCTGATTGAGCCGGCGATCCTCGGCAACCACGAACCAAACACCATGTCTTTGATGCAACCTTCCCACAATATCGCGTTGCCCGCGTTCAAGCACATCGAGAATCTCTGCCTCGACACGGCCGCGTTCGCCTCGGGGGATGCGCCGTGCGGCAACCTTGTCGCCGTGCAACGTCTTGAACATTTCGCGCGACGACAAATACAAATCGTCTCCGCCTTCGTCCAGTTCCAAAAAACCGTAACCATCGGGATGCCCGAGCACCGTTCCGACCACCACGTCGAGCGCCGCCGGCAAACACAGCGCCCCCTTGCGGTTGGCAAACAGTACGCCCCGCTGCACCATCTGCGCCAACTGCGCCTCAAATGCCGCCTGATCGGCGGCGCCGATTTGCAGTCGCTTTGTCAGTGCCGCCGGCAACAGCGGCACCCCCGCCTCGCGCACCGCGCTCAAAACCCGGCCTTCGTCGGGCAAACGGGAAAGCGAACGGCGGGAGGATGACGAACGGGAAACCATGGGATCTACCAATCAGAAAAAATGCGGCTTTCGGACAACGCGCCGCGCCCCTGATTATGCCCGCTTTCCGAAGCATCCGCGTAAGGTGCGGGTCGAAAAACGGCGGGAAAACGGCCAAACAGCGCCGCACACTTGTCTTTGACAAGCGCCGGAACGTCTCGTAAAATGCCGGTCTCGCTGCCCAGATGGCGAAATTGGTAGACGCGCTAGTTTCAGGTACTAGTGGAGCGATCCATGGGGGTTCAAGTCCCTCTATGCCCACCAAATTTAATTAGAATAACGCATCTGCATCAT
>JAIRJZ010000011.1 GCA_031260355.1 Burkholderiales bacterium | reverse complement strand
TGCTCGAACACGGTGTACTCCTTCCAAGGCATGGCCGTTTCCTTGTTCTCTGGATAACGGCAAAAGTGTTACCCATGTCTTGGCACACCTGTTACCTATGTGTCGAGTCTGTACACCCTCAAGGGGAGAGGGGTGCAAAGAACAGCGCGCCCTCGCCCATGTATTCACTTTTTCGCGCATTGCCTGACTTGCCGACCGCAGCACTGGCAAGCGCGTCCAACTGCCGTTTTCAGGATGGGGCGGCGATGATTGTCGCCCGCGATATTCACAAGCGTTTCGGCACGCTCGAAGTGCTGAAAGGCATTTCGCTGGAAATAAAAAAAGGCGACGTAATTGCCGTCATTGGCCCGTCGGGCTCGGGGAAAAGTACGCTACTTCGTTGTCTCAATCACCTGGAAACGGTTGACCGCGGCAGCATCGAGATCGAAGGTGAAACGCTGGTTTCAACCGCCGCGGACGGCGTTTGCCGTTATGCGCCGGACGCGGCGATACAGCGCATCTGTCGCAAGATGGGAATGGTGTTTCAGCAGTTCAATTTGTTCCCGCATTTGACGGTGATGCAAAACCTGATTGAAGCGCCGATGACCGTCAAAGGGATGAGCCGCGAGGCGATTGTTCCGAAAGCCGAAGCGTTGTTGCACAAAGTGGGGCTGTTTGAAAAGCGCGACGTCTATCCGTCGCGGCTGTCGGGCGGACAGAAACAGCGGGTGGCCATTGCGCGGGCACTGGCGATGGAGCCGGACATCATGCTGTTCGACGAACCGACATCGGCGCTCGACCCCGAGTTGGTCGGCGAAGTCTTGCGCACCATCCGGCAACTCGCCGAAGAACACATGACGATGCTGGTGGTGACGCACGAAATGGCATTTGCCCGGGAAGTGTCAACGCGGACGATTTTCATGGACGAGGGCGAGATCGTCGAAGCGCGACCGCCGGCGGAGTTGTTCGCCGATCCGCAGCACCAGCGCACCCGCGCGTTTCTTGAGCACATGCTGTAGCAACCCGGTAAATCGTCATTCCGGCGAAAGCCGGAATCCAGAGCCGCTTGTCAACGGCGCATGGCACGCGCAACATCTTTGTTTGAAAGTTCTTCCGCGCTGGGCTCGCCCGACGGGCGAGTGACTTTCTTGTGCGGACAGAAAGTCACCAAAGAAACGGCGCCCCGCTTTTTTGTTTACGATGCCGTCTGCTTTGTAGGGGAAGCAATCTGCTTCCCAATACACGGGCGGCAGATTGCCGCCCCTACGAGCAATACTGAACCAAGGCTACGACATCAACACGAGCGTGAACAAGCACCAAGGAGAGATTCACTTGATCCTCATCCCCGGTTGGGCGCCGCTGTCCGGTTGCAGCAAGTAGATACCGGGATCGTCGCCGGAGGCGGCGAGTACCATGCCTTCGGAGACGCCGAATTTCATTTTGCGCGGCGCCAGGTTGGCAACCATCGGTGTCAAGCGGCCGATCAGTTGTTCCGGCGCGTAGGCGCTTCTGATACCGGCGAATACGGTGCGCGGTTTGTCGTCGCCGACATCGAGCGTCAGTTTCAGCAGTTTGTCTGCGCCTTCGACGGTTTCGGCGTGGATAATTCTGGCGATGCGCAGATCGACTTTGGAAAAGTCGTCGATGGCGATGGTGGGAAGTGCTGGTGTGGGTAACGTCGGAGCCGTAACGGCGGCACTGCTTTGGACTGCGGGCGCCGAAGACGCGATAACTTTCTGCGCCTGCGTTTCCAGCAGACGATCAACGTGTTGTTTCGGATCGATTCGGGTCATCAAATGGCTGTAATCGTTGACGGTGTGGCCGACCGGCAAGGTTGCTGCCGATTCACGCCAGTTTAGCGGCGCGATATTCAGGAAATGCTCGGCGTCGCTCGCGAGTTTCGGCAGGATCGGCTTCAGATACAGCGTGAGCAAGCGGAAGACTTCGAGCGCGACCGAACAGGTGTCGTGCAAGGCGGCGCGCTCGGCATCGCTCAAGGCGTCGAAGCGTTTGGCGGACGCCCATGGAGCCTGCTGGTCCCAGTAAGCATTCATTTTGTCGGCAAGCTCCATGATCAGCCGCACGGCGGCGGAAAACTGGCGTTTGTCGTAGAGCGTAGCGATGGCTTCGGCTTGTTGCAAGGTTTCTTTTGCGATTGGCAGATCGGCGAAGCCTTGCCCAAGACGGTTGTCGAAATATTTTTTGATGAAGGTCGCGGTGCGGCTGGCGATGTTGACGTATTTGCCGATCAGGTCGCTGTTGACGCGGGCGATGAAATCGTCAGGGTTGAAATCGAGGTCTTCGACGCGATCGTTCAGCTTGGCGGCGAGGTAGTAACGCAGCCATTCGGGATTCAGCCCCAGGTCGAGGTACAGCTCGGGGCTGATGCCGGTGCCGCGCGATTTCGACATCTTCTCGCCGGAGAAAGTGATGAAACCGTGCGCGAACACGTTGTCCGGCACATGGTAAGGATCGCCGGCGAATTTCAACACTGCGGGCCAGAATAGCGTATGGAAATAAATGATGTCTTTGCCGATGAAATGGTATTGCTCGATGCCGGGATCGCG
This sequence comes from Burkholderiales bacterium, assembly GCA_031260355.1. GTDB lineage: Bacteria > Pseudomonadota > Gammaproteobacteria > Burkholderiales > Casimicrobiaceae > UBA931. The sequence goes on along the minus strand of JAIRJZ010000011.1, from coordinate 14,982 downwards.
CAGAAAATCGTCGAGCGCAATGCCTTCTTGTCGCAAGCGCGCTTTCAGGCTTGCCAGGTAGCCGATCGGCGCATCGAGCCAGACGTAAAAATATTTGCCGGGCGCATCGGGGATTTCGATGCCGAAATACGGCGCATCGCGCGAGATGTCCCAATCGACGAGTTTGTTTTCGCCGCCCTCGTCGCCGAGCCACTCGCGTATCTTGTTGCTGACTTCGCTTTGCAGACGGTGGTGCTGCGTCCAGTCGCGCAGAAACGCGAGGCATTGCGGATCGGACAACTTGAAGAAATAGTGTTCCGAGGTTTTCAATACCGGCGCTGCGCCCGACAGCGTTGAGTACGGATTGACCAATTCGGTGGCGTTATAGACGGTGCTGCAATGTTCGCAAGCGTCGCCGTATTGATCCTTCGCGCCGCACTTCGGGCATTCTCCCTTGATGTAGCGGTCGGGCAAGAACATGCCTTTGACCGGGTCGTAAAACTGTTCGATGGTTTTCGGGTAAATCAATCCGCGCGCTTTGAGTTTCCGGTAGATGTCACACGACAGTTCGGCGTTTTCCGGCGAGTCGGAACTGTGCCAATGGTCGAAGCTGATCAGAAAACCGTTCAGGCATTTGGGTCGGGTGGCGGCGATACGGGCGACCAGCGCTTGCGGGGTGATGCCTTCGGCTTCGGCTTTCAGCATGATCGGCGCGCCGTGCGTGTCGTCGGCGCAGACGAAATACAGCCGGTCGGCTTCGGTCAGTTGCAGCCGGAGATGGCGCACCCAGATATCGGCCTGAATGTATTCCATGATGTGGCCGATATGGAAGGGGCCGTTGGCATACGGCAATGCCGTTGTTATAAAAAGGCGGCGCGGACGCTCTGTTGCTTTTGTCATGGTTTGGCTGGCGGGAGGACGAAACGCAATTGTCTATTCTAGCAAAGCGCGCTGCCGGTTCCCATGTTTGGCAGGCCTTGGGAGCGAATCGCCTGCTATTCAAGCTAAAATATTACATTTCGCGCCGTTCTTTTGCGGCGCCTTGAAGAACCGTTTTTGCAATCTGGAGCAACCATGACGTCCATTGAAACCGACGTGCAGTCATGCCTGAAGACGCTGATCGATCCCAACACCGGCAAAGATTTCGTGACCGGCAAGAGTGTTAAGAAAATCGCCGCGGCGGACGGGGAGGTGCAGGTCGATATCGAGCTGGGTTATCCGGCGGCCAGCCAGTTTGACAGGGTGCGGAAGCAAATCGAAGATGCCGTGAAACAAATCGCGGAGGTCAAAAAAGTGCGCGTCGAGGTGCGCCAGCGCATCATCGCGCACGCGGCGCAACAAGGCTTGAAGTTGCTGCCCGGCGTGAAAAACGTGATCGCGGTGGCTTCCGGCAAGGGTGGCGTCGGCAAATCGACGACAGCGGTGAATCTGGCGCTGGCGCTGGCCGCCGAAGGGGCGAAAGTCGGCATGCTTGACGCGGACGTGTACGGCCCGTCGCTGCCGACGATGCTGGGCGTCAACGGCGTGCCGCAATCGGAGGATGGCGAAACCATCGAACCGATCGAGGCGCACGGTTTGCAAGTGATGTCGATCGGCTTCATGATCGATGTCGATACGCCAATGGTGTGGCGCGGGCCGATGGCGACGCAGGCGCTGGATCAGTTGCTGCACCAGACGAAGTGGCGCGATCTTGATTATCTGGTCGTTGACATGCCGCCCGGCACCGGCGACATCCAGTTGACGCTGGCGCAGAAAGTGCCGGTGACCGGCGCAGTGATCGTGACCACGCCGCAGGATATCGCGTTGATCGACGCGCGCAAGGGCTACAAGATGTTCGAGAAAGTCGGCATCCCGGTCGTCGGCATCGTCGAAAACATGAGCGTTCACATCTGCTCGCATTGCGGTCACACCGAGCGCGTCTTCGGCGAAGGCGGCGCCGCCAAAATGGGCGCCGATTACCAGTTGCCGGTGCTGGGCGCGTTGCCGCTCGATTTGAGCATTCGTGAGCAAGTTGACTCGGGACAGCCGACGGTGGTGAGCGACCCCGACGGTAAAGTCGCGGCCATTTACAAAGAGATCGCCCGCAAAACGGCGGTGGCGATTGCCAGAAAAGCGGCGGATTTTTCGTCGAAGTTTCCGAACATCGTTGTGCAAAATACCTGAACCCAACGTCCACGGGAGACCGCATGATCAAGTCAGACAAATGGATTCGCCGGATGGCGGCGCAGCACAACATGATCGAGCCGTTCGAGCCGGGGCAGATACGGAGCGTCAACGGTTCGCGCATCGTGTCGTATGGAACGTCGAGCTACGGCTACGACATTCGTTGCTCGCGCGAATTCAAGATTTTCACCAATATCAATTCGACGATCGTCGATCCCAAACAATTCGACGAAAAATCATTCGTCAATTTCGAGGGCGATGTTTGCATCATTCCGCCGAACTCGTTCGCACTGGCGCGGACTGTCGAATATTTCCGGATTCCGCGCAATGTGCTGACCATCTGCCTCGGCAAATCGACGTATGCGCGTTGCGGCATCATCGTCAACGTGACGCCGTTCGAGCCGGAATGGGAAGGGTTCGTCACGCTGGAGTTTTCAAACACGACGCCGCTGCCGGCCAAGATTTACGCTAACGAGGGCGTGGCGCAAGTGCTGTTTTTTGAGTCCGATGAAGAATGCGAGACGTCTTACAAGGATCGCGGCGGCAAATACCAGGGGCAGGTTGGGGTGACGCTGCCGAAAATGTAGGAGAGTGAAATGAAATTCCGTTTTCCCGTTGTAATCATCGACGAAGATTTTCGTTCGGAAAACGCCAGCGGCTTGGGGATTCGCGGTTTGGCGCAGGCCATCGAAGCGGAAGGCTTTGAAGTGCTGGGGGTGACAGCATACAGTGACTTGTCGGTGCTGGCGCAGCAGCAGAGTCGGGCATCGGCCTTCATTCTGTCGATCGACGACGAAGAATTTTCCGGCGAATCGGCCGCGCAAACGGTCACCCGGTTGCGGGCTTTCGTCAGACACATCCGCCACCGCAACGCAGATATCCCCATCTTTCTGCATGGCGAAACGCGGACATCGCAACACATTCCGAACGATGTGTTGCGGGAGTTGCATGGTTTCATTCACACGTTTGAAGACACGCCGGAGTTCGTCGCCCGCCACGTGGTGCGCGAGGCGCGCGCTTACCTCGATTCGTTATCGCCGCCGTTTTTCCGGGCGCTGACGCATTATGCGGCGGACGGCTCGTATTCGTGGCATTGCCCGGGGCACTCGGGCGGCGTGGCATTTCTGAAAAGTCCGGTCGGCCGGATGTTCCATCAGTTTTTCGGCGAGAACATGCTGCGCGCCGATGTCTGCAACGCTGTCGATGAGTTGGGGCAATTGCTCGACCATACCGGGCCGGTGGCGGCGAGCGAGCGTAACGCGGCGCGGATTTTTCACAGTGACCACATGTTCTTCGTCACCAACGGCACATCGACGTCGAACAAGATCGTCTGGCATTCGACGGTGGCGCCGGGCGACATCGTTGTCGTCGATCGCAATTGCCACAAATCGGTGCTGCACGCGATCATCATGACCGGCGCGGTGCCGGTGTTCCTGATGCCGACGCGCAACCATTACGGAATCATCGGACCGATTCCGAAAGCGGAGTTCGCCTGGAGCAATATTGAAAAGAAAATCGCGGCGCATCCTTTTGCGAAAGAACAAAAGGGGCAGCCGCGCGTGCTGACGATCACGCAGAGCACCTACGACGGCGTTCTTTACAATGTCGAGGAAATCAAGGGAGAACTGGACGGCAAGATCGATACGCTGCATTTCGACGAAGCTTGGTTGCCGCATGCGGCTTTCCATGATTTTTACGGTGATTACCATGCGATCGGCGAAGGGCGTCCCCGCTGTAAAGAATCGATGGTCGTTTCGACGCAATCGACGCACAAGTTGCTGGCCGGTTTGAGCCAGGCATCGCAAATTCTGATACAGAATTCGCAGGAGCGGGCGCTTGATTTGCCTCGTTTCAACGAGGCGTATCTGATGCACACTTCGACCAGTCCGCAATACGCGATCATCGCTTCGTGCGACGTGGCAGCGGCGATGATGGAACCGCCGGGCGGCGCGGCGTTGCTGGAAGAGTCTCTTCAGGAAGCGATGGCTTTTCGGCGGGCGATGCGCAAAGTCGGCGAAGAGTGGGCGGCAACCAAAAAGAGCGATAACTGGTGGTTCAAAGTGTGGGGACCGGATACCTTGCCGAAAGACGGCATGGGCAAACGCAAGCAATGGATGCTGCATGCCAACGAACACTGGCATGGCTTCGGCGATCTGGCGCCGGGTTTCAACATGCTCGACCCGATCAAGGCAACGCTGATAACGCCGGGGCTCGATGTTGACGGCTCGTTTTCTGACTGGGGCATTCCGGCCGGGGTGTTGACGAAGTATCTGGCCGAGCACGGCATCATCGTCGAAAAAACCGGTTTGTATTCGTTCTTTATCATGTTCACGATCGGAATCACCAAAGGCCGTTGGAATTCGCTGGTGACCGAACTGCAACAATTCAAGGACGCTTACGATGCCAATCTGCCGTTGTGGCGGGTGATGCCGGAGTTCATCGCCAAACATCCGCTGTACGAAAAAATGGGGTTGCGCGATTTGTGCCAGCAGTTGCACGACTTCTATAAAGCGCACAATGTGGCGCGAATCACGACCGAAATGTATCTGTCGCCGATTGAGCCGGCGATGCGCCCGGCCGATGCGTGGGCGAAGATGGCGCATCGTGAAATCGAGCGGGTGATGATCAACGATCTCGAAGGGCGGGTGACGGCGATGCTGGTGACGCCGTATCCGCCGGGAATTCCGCTGCTGATTCCGGGTGAGCGTTTCAATAAGCAGATCGTCCATTTCCTGCAGTTTGCGCGCGAACTCAATCACGCGTTCCCGGGCTTTGAAACCGATATTCACGGATTGGTTTCGGATGTGGTTGACGGCAATAAGCGGTATTTCGTCGATTGCGTGATTGAGAAATAATCCGCCAGAACAATTTTGGCCACATAGAACGCAAAGAGCACAAAGAGCCTTTGCGTTTTTTGTGCTCTTTGTGGTTAGAGTGACTTTGGTCTAAGTAATTTCCTCTGGATTCCCGCTTACGCGGGAATGACGAAGAAATGGGAGCGTAATAGACAATGCCGACAGTTGAGCAAAGGCCGTTGTTGCTATTGAGGAAAACAGCGAGTAGCCTGGATAAGCGAAGCGCAATCCGGGAATCAATTTCACGAAGAGGTACGAAGGTGCGGAGAGAATCAAACCCTCGCCTTGAAAGGGAAGGCTTGTTTCTCTGCGCCTCCGCGTGAGTTGCTTTTCTGGATTCCCGCTTTCGCGGGAATGACGATGCGTTGTTATCGTTTTGAAGGAGAAATGGAATTACGTGGGGCGACAAAAAAGCCGCCGCATTTCTGCGGCGGCTTTTTTGTCGGTTGATTGAGCTTGACCGAGTTTAGAACGAGTGCAACATGCCGATCTGGAAAAGCTGCTCGTTGTCATGGCGGCCATCGGTGAATCTGCTGCTGTCGTAGCAGATATAACCGAAAGCGGCAAAAAGTTTCGAGCGCTTGCTCAACACATAGTCGGTACCGACGATGAATTGCTGGTAGCCGCTGTCGTTGAGCTTTTTCCCGTTGACCTTGGCGTCAAAGCCCCAGCCGAAGCTGGCGCGCGGGACGAAATTGCCGATCTGGTAGCTGGCCGTGATCGCTGCCTCCTGGGTCTTCATCTTGTCGTTGTCGCCGAAGAAAATGCCCGAAGTGCCCAACTGCGTACCAATATTACCTACCCCCCCTGCCCCCCAACTACCGGTCGGGCGCATCCAGATGTTGTTGGTGCCGCCAGTTGCCGAGGCGCCGTATTGGGTCGATTGCTGGAAGGCGCCGATGACCGTCAGGGTGCTGTCGTAACCGCCTTCGATACGCCAGTAATTGCCGTCTTTGTTGCCGCTGCCGTTTTGTTGCTGGTACTGGGTATAACCGGCTTTGACGAACAGGTTTTGCAAGGTATAGCCGGCACCGATACCCCAGGCAGCACGGTTGTCACCGTTGGCGCGGACCTCGTCAAAGCTGTAAAGCAACGACAGGTCGAAACCGCCCAGATTCGGCGAATCATAGCGAACCGCATTGTTGAAGCGGGTGTCGAAACGGGTGATCATGCCCAGGGTATCGATGCCGATGCCGAGTTGACCCGCCCAAGGCGTCACCGTTTCCATGTCGGAATTCTGATAGTTGGACAGGCGACCCAAGCGGACTTTACCGAAACCGCCTTGTAAGCCGAGGAAGGTGTCGCGACCGCCGATCTGGCCGGCGCGGCTGCCGCCGTTGAGGGTGGTGCCATCGGCGCTGATCCAGGACTCGATCTGGAAGATGGCATTGAGTCCGTTGCCCAGCGACTCGCTGCCGCGGACACCCCACCGGGACAGGTTGTCATCGACGCGGGTAACGGTTTTCATGTCGGGGTTGTTGCCGAACATTTTGGCAGCGCCGACGCCGACGTCCAAGATGCCGTACATCGTTACTTGAGAGGTCTGCGCGGCGGCAACCATCGGCAATGCGGCAATCGCCAAAGCAAGCATGGTCTTCTTCATAAAAGCCCTTTCTTCTTTAAGATGATAAAAAGCTATCGAAAGTGGAATACGAACAACCAAGAAATTAGACTATGGCCGTACAGGGGCGTCAAGGGAGCGGAACAAATTACCGTTCTTTGGAAAACGGGCTGTTGCAGAGACGGTAAATGGCAAGTAGAGAGGGTAAGACGCCGTTCTCTTATAGCACCTTGGTCTTGTCATGCGCATTTCTGATTCAATCTGCTGAATCAGTGCATTTTCGGTTTTGGAGTTCACCCTTTCGTGTAACCATGCCCCCTTCAAGGGGGAGCAAAGCGCGGCTCCAGGAAACCCGGAGCGGTTTTGCCGAGAATGCGGGACGAAAAAATACCGCCGCGGAAGGCGGCGGTATGAGAGCGTAATGGGTTATTCGGGTTATTCGTTTTCGAGGAAGCTGCGCAGTTTCTCGGAACGCGAGGGATGACGCAGCTTGCGCAAGGCTTTTGCTTCGATCTGCCGGATGCGTTCGCGCGTCACGTCGAATTGTTTGCCGACTTCTTCGAGGGTGTGATCGGTATTCATCTCGATGCCGAAACGCATCCGCAGCACTTTGGCTTCGCGCGGCGTCAGTGAGTCGAGAATTTCCTTGCAGACATCGCGCAGACTGGCGTTGACCGCCGCGTCGGACGGCGCGATGACCAGCGAATCCTCGATGAAATCGCCGAGATGGGAGTCGTCGTCGTCGCCGATCGGCGTTTCCATCGAAATCGGTTCTTTCGAGATTTTCAGGATCTTGCGAATCTTGTCCTCGGGCATTTCCATTTTTTCGGCCAGCAGCGCCGGTTCCGGTTCCTGACCGGTTTCCTGGAGAATTTGCCGCGAGATGCGATTCATTTTGTTGATCGTTTCGATCATGTGCACCGGAATGCGGATGGTGCGCGCCTGATCGGCGATCGAGCGGGTGATCGCTTGCCGGATCCACCAGGTCGCGTAAGTCGAGAATTTGAAGCCGCGCCGGTATTCGAATTTGTCAACGGCTTTCATCAACCCGATGTTGCCTTCCTGGATCAGATCGAGGAATTGCAGGCCGCGGTTGGTGTATTTTTTGGCAATCGAGATGACCAGCCGCAGGTTGGCTTCGGCCATTTCCCGTTTGGCCTTGCGTGCTTTTCTCTCGCCTTCATTCATCTGCCTGTTGATGTCTTTCAGCGCCTTGAGCGGCACCATCACCCGCGTTTGCAGATCGATCAGTTTCTTCTGCTCGTCGAGAAGAGCCAACCGGAACCGTGCCAGTTGGTTGCTGTAAGGCGCGTCGGCGGCAATTTCTTTGTCGATCCATTTCAGATTGACTTCATTGGGCGGGAAGCGTTCGATGAACAACGGTCGCGGCATTCCCGACTGCTCGACGACGAGGTTTTGAATCTTGCTTTCGATCTGGCGGATGTTTTCGACTTCGGAACGCACCGCTTCGCACAAACGCTCGACGACGCGCACCGAGAAGCGGATGCCGGTCAAATCGTTCGACAATTTCTTTTGCAGTGCGTCCACTTTGGGCGATTTGGCGCCTTCCTTGGCGATGAGGCCGCGTATCTTGGCGGAGTGTTTGCGTAACGCCTCGAATTTTTCGAGGGACCGTTCTCTGAGAAGGGCCAGATTCTCGGCGGCGACGGAGGAGCCTCCGTCATCGTCCTCACCGTCCTCGCCTTCGCTTTCCTCCTCGTCGGCATTGTCGCTGTCAGCCATGCGCAGCAAGGCGTCCGCTTCTTCTTCAAGATCGGCGAGGCCATCGACCACATCGTCGATCCGCGTTTCTCCTGATTTGACTTTGTCGGCCATCTCAAGGATTTGCGCAATGGTCATCGGGCACGACGAAATGGCGTTGACCATATCCTTGAGACCCTCTTCGATCCGCTGGGCAATTTTGATTTCGTCTTCGCGGGTCAGCAAATCCACCGTGCCCATCTCGCGCATGTACATCCGCACCGGATCGGTGGTACGACCGAACTCGGAATCCAGCGTCGAAGCGGCGGCCTCGGCTTCTTCTTCGACATCTTCGCTGGGTGCGGTGGGCGCCGCTTCCGACATCAGTAGGGTTTCGGCATCGGGCGCTTCGTCATAGACTTGAATCCCCATGTCGTTGATCATCGCGATGATGCCTTCGATCTGTTCGGGATCGATGATTTCGTCGGGCAGGTGATCGTTGACTTCGGCGTAGGTCAGATAACCGCGTTCTTTGCCGAGCACGATCAGGCTTTTCAGCCGGTGTTTGCGCGCTTCGGCTTCGGCCGGCGACACTTCGCGCAAGTTCAATTCGTCGGCCAGCTTGGGCGTTTTGGCCGATTTCTTCGGGGTCGGCGCTTTCGACGTCTCGGCAAGCTTGGTCACTTCATTGAGCAGCGCGGTTTCGGCGGCCTTGGTCGGCTTGGCTTTTTTGGTCGTCTTGTCGGCGCTCGCAGCGGCGGTGCTTGCAGGTTTGGCGGTCGTCGGCGTTGCCGGGCGGGAGGGAGCTTCCTTCTTTTCGACGCGCTTTTCGGCGACGGGCGCTTCACGCTTTGCCGTCTTGGCAACGGGCGCTTTCGAGGGAACCGGCTTGGCGGCGGGCTTGACGGGTTTTGGTGCGGGTGTGACGGATTTTGGCGCGGGCGCGATGCGCGGCTTTGCCGCCGCCGCTTTCTTTTCTGCTTGACGGGGCTTTGCCGCCGTTTGCTTGGCGGCAGCCGAAACCTTCTTGGCGCTGACGGTTTTTGTCGTCGCGTTTCGCTTCAGGGTCGAAGCCGCCGGTTTGCGAGTGGCCTTCGCTACGGTTTTCGTCGCCGTCTTGGCGGCGGGCTTGACCGATTTTGACGCGGTCTTGGCGGTCGTACGGCTTGCCGCCGTTTTGGCTGCCGCGGATTTTTTGACCGTTTTGGCGGTGCTGGCGGTTTTACGGGCAGCGGTCTTGGTCACGACTTTCCGCGTCGTTTTGGCGGCGGTTTTTTTGACTGCGGCATGGCGCGAAGGCTTTTGTTGCGCGGTGCTGCGTCTTCCCGGAGCGGAGCGCACTTTGGCAACGGTTTTGCCGGCGACTTTTCGCGTCGTCTTGGCGGTCGGGCGCCGGGCAGCGGATTTACGGGAGGATTTCGCGAGTTTTTGAGCCATGATCATCCTGTCAACAATGATGGCCCCGCTACGGGAAGGCGGGGGCAGCAAACATACGGATAGAAACCTTGAACGCGGGATTTCTGCGCGCCAGAGCGCGGAGAAAAGTCCTTATCGTGAAGCAGACATAACTTCATACTATAGCATATTGCCTCTCGAGTGCCTAAAAAAAGCACAAGCAAACGGCCGCGCCACGGCTATGCCGTAAGCGTAGTTGCAAGCGTTGTGGTTGTGCCCTCCTGCCATGGTCGATAAGCCGTCGTGACCTGCGGTAAGACTGTCATACCGGCGCGGTTGTTCCGGAAGAAAGCGAAAGCGCGAAAACCGCGCCACGATCACCCAGCGACCCTGATGACGGAGTCAAAATGGCGGCGTTTCGTCGTCAAGAGAGAACAGGGATGGCGCTTCTTCTCGTGGTCGCGTGTGGCGGTGAGCGCGCTGGACGGCGGGAATTTCTGCTTTCTTTTCGGCGGGAGGCGGGGGCGGCGCGGCTTTGCGTTCCCCACGGCGCATTTGCGCCAGCCGCGCCCGCTGCTCGTCGCTCAGTTGCTCCAGCGGTATTTGCGATAACGCGGCGGTTTCCTGCTGTTGCAACTGTTGCCGCCAGCGTGTCAGTGCTGCCTCGAACTGCAAAGCAGCGAGTTCCGGCGGCAACGGCTGCGCTTCGGCGGCGGCCAGCGTTTCGGCGATCAATCCGTGGTGCGCCGATTCGGCGAAATGCTGAATCATCCCGGCGACGGAAAGCGGCGCGTGCGTGTCGCGGCAGTAGCGAACCACCTCGTTCAGCGCCAGTGCTTCGGAAGTACGCTCGGCGGCGGCGGGAATCACATGCAGGCGGGCGAGTTCGGGTTGCTGAACGACGGCCTGCAAGAGCTCGCGAACCAGCGAGGGCGCCCGGCGAGCGGCGCGGAAAGGCGCTGTTCCGGAAGCACGTCCGGAAGCGGGGAAGGCTCCGGCACTGCCTCCGGTGCGCTTTGCCGTTGCGGAACGGGGGTTCAATAACGCGCGTAATTCGTTTTCGGGCAGTTGCGTCAATTCGGCCAGCCGCCGGCGCAGCAATGCCGCCAGCGCCGGTGCTGTCACCGCTGCCAGCAACGGTTGCAACGCATGAATCAGCGCGGCGCGTCCTTCGGCGTTGTGCGGCGGGTGTTGCGTCGTTTTTTCGGCGAGCAGGAATTCGGACAACGGCGTGGCGCGCGCCAGCGCTTCTTCGAAAGCCGCGTGCCCGCGCTGACGGACGAAATCGTCCGGGTCGAGGCCATCGGGCAAAAAGAGAAACGCGGCGCGTTTGCCGTCTTGCAATGTCGGCAGGGTGTTGGTCAGCGCCCGCCAAGCCGCCTGTCTGCCGGCGTTGTCGCCATCGAAGCAGAAGACAACGCTGTCAGTCAGCCGGTAAAGCTTTTGGACATGCGCCGCCGTCGTCGCCGTGCCCAGCGTGGCGACGCAATAGTCAACGCCGTGCTGCGCCAGCGCGACCACGTCCATGTAACCTTCGACGACGACGGCGCAGCCCTGGCGGCGGATCGCATCGCGCGCCTGATACAGACCGTACAATTCATGCCCCTTGGAAAACAGCGCCGTTTCCGGGGAGTTCAGATATTTCGGCTCGCCGCTGTCGATGATGCGCCCGCCGAAGGCGATGGTGCGCCCCCTTGCATCATGGATCGGGAACATGACGCGATGGCGAAAACGGTCGTAGCGGCGGCCTTCATCGTTTTGAATCACCAATCCGAGCGCGTCGAGCGCGGCGGATGAATAATCGGGGAACACCTGCTCCAGCGCCTGCCAGGCATTGGGCGCATAACCGATACCGTAGCGTGCCGCGATGTCGCCGGTCAATCCGCGTTGCTTGAGGTAAGCGATGGCGCTGGGCGAGTCGCGCAGTTGCGTGCGATAAAAACGCGCGACCGTCTGCATCATCGCGTAATGGTCGGGCGGCGGTGCCGGTTTGTCGTGCTCGGGTTGGGTGCGCGGTACCGTCAGACCGGCGTCGCGCGCCAAATCTTCCACCGCTTCCGGGAACGTCTTGCCGGAATATTCCATCAGAAAGCCGATCGCCGTGCCGTGCGCGCCGCAGCCGAAGCAGTGGTAGAACTGTTTCGACGGACTGACCGAAAACGACGGCGATTTCTCCTTGTGGAACGGGCAGCAGGCGACATAATTGGCGCCGGCTTTTTTAAGCGGCACCAGACGGTCGATCACTTCGACGATGTCAACGCGCGCCAGCAAGGATTGAACAAAATCGTTGGGAATCACGTTTTCAGGAACCAAGATCGTGACGACATTATTCAATCATCTCGTCACCAGAGAACACGCCACTCGCGCACCGCAGCCACGCGGCAAAAGCTAATCATACCTTAATGATCAGTCCTTGACCTGTCGGCAAGCTTGCAATGGGAACATCATTTTCGGAAGCCCACTGATCCATCCCTTCTTTCTGTAGCTGAAAGCCATAGTAAGCATAGTCGTCAAGCAAAACAATGCCGCCTCGCTCCATTTTCCCCCAAAGGGTGCTGATAGCGGCCACTTCAGGTAGGCTGTTGTTCATGTCAAGATGGAGGAAGGCGATTCGATCAGATTGAATCTCAAGCAGTGTTTCCGGAACAGTGCCGACCACAATTTTTTTGTTCTTCCATTCCGAAAAATTTTGCTCAACACGCGCAAGGTTGTTCGTGTAGAAGCCAGATACGATACATTCCAGACTCTTTTCTATGAGGCCGGAAGCCCGCTCCTGCTCTGATATATAGCGATCATCAATTCCCGCAAAAGTATCTAGCAGATAAAACGTTCGGCCTGTGGCATCCCAGTCGAGGTATTTCATAATGGCGGAACTGAGAAAACCAAAATTTACTCCGCACTCGACAAAATCTCCTTTTACCCTTACGGCTGAACGAGCTGCCCACAAACCAATGTGAACACGCCAATACCACGCGTAGTCTATACCAGACGCTTGGACGCCTCGTGCGTATGCCGCCGAGAATTCCGGTTGCGCCATGAAGTCATGGTTGTGGATGGAGTTCAAGCCATCAAACTCATAGGGCTGATGGAGCTGCGGGCGTAGCGCTTTGGAAGCCTTATGATAGTCTCGCTTTTCATTCTTTCCATGTTGCAGGTAGTGCTGTATCGGATCAACGCCTGCCTGCCTGACATCAGGATTCAAATCCAGATAGTCTTCAACGTTGAAATCTGCGGGTAGAGAGCCAGACATTGACATTTTTTTGATGTAAGGGTTATAGCAAAGCAATAACTGGAACCTATCTCAATTGAGGCAGGTTCCGGGAGCTATTAGATAACTCCGGAAGCATTCCCATTGTTCATAGTTTGATTTTAACATGGGCAATATTGTCGGCGGATATCTCTTCCATTGCGACAATGCTAAGGCGGGTTCGGGGTGTTTCGCTCTGATTCTTGCCTCCGAACGATCCACGCCAGCGTCGCCATCCGTCCCTCGTCGCGCTGTCGGCGGTATGAAAAAAATCGTTGCGCGTCGCTGTGTGTGCACCAAGCGCCGCCGCTGATTTTTGAGATCCCCAGACGCCGCAATCGGAGCCGCGCCAGCGCGGGCAAATCGGCAAGCCATTTTCCGGGAACGTCGGCAGGGGTGAAGCAGGCAGCAGTTTCGCTATCGCGGGCGGTGTCGAACGCGGCATAAACGTCCTCGCCGACTTCAAACGCGGCGGGACCGATCGCCGGCCCCAGCCAGGCCGTCAGCGACGCCGCAGAGGATGACGCGGCGGTCATGCTGCGGACGGTGTTTTCCAGTACGCCGTCGGCCAGACCGCGCCAGCCGGCGTGGGCGACGGCGAGCACGTTCTCACCGGCGATGACCACCGGCAGGCAATCCGCGGTCAGCACGGCGAGCACAACGTTCGGCATGCGGGTGATGGCGGCGTCGGCGATCGGCGGTGTTTGCCGCACGGTGCCGGTATCGCCATCGATCATCACCACATCGGCACCGTGTACTTGTTGAAGCCACAGAGGCGGCGACGGCAGAAAATGATGCAAACCATGTCTGCATTGCGCGAAGGTGGCTTCGAGCGCGGCGCCTTTGAGGTGCGGGGTCGGTTGCCAGCGGGTACTGCTTGTTGCGGTGTCGGGCGCTTCCTTCGAATCGCTCGGTAAAACTCGGGTCGTGGTCAAAACACGAACAGGGAGCGGCAGCTCGTTTTCTTCCGGGGTAATGAAAGTCTCCGGGAAAAGGGAGGGAGCGAACATGAGGGATCAGAACTTTTTCTGTTTAAGGATCATGTTGGTTCTTTGTCGCCAATGTCTTCGTTTTCTTTCGCCATTCTTATCCCGACGTGAACAACCCTTCTCCCGCCCCCCGATAAAAAGCACTTCGAGGGCAGGCTCTTCGGCTCCCTCTCCCACAAGGGGAGAGGGAAACGCGCTTTGTGCCTTCGCGTGAGCAACAGTTTCGCGCGAAGCCGTGAGGAAATAGCGATGCTAGTCCTGTTCTGCTTTCGTTGCAGGCTTCTTGAAATCACCGGCGACGGCATACACCACATTCTCGGGCACCAAGTATTTCTTCAGCGCGGCCGCGATATGTTCGGGCGTGACGGCGGCAATTTCGGCATCCCGTTGCGCGGAATCTTTCCAGGTGCGTTGCAGGTAAAGTTGGTGGACAAGGCTAGACGCTTGCACGGAATCCTGTGCCCGGGCGATCTGGCGCTCCTGCAACAGCGATTGCTTGGCGTCGGCGACTTCCTGAGCCGTCAAGCCGTTCTGCGCAGTTTGCGTCAGAACGTCGCGGAACGCCTCCTGGATGCGCGCCAGATTCTGCGGCGCGAAGATCGCGTAAAACACGAAGCGCGAATTGGCGTCGAGCGATGCCGGTTGCAGTGTCGAGCCGACGGCATAGCTCAAGCCATCCTGGGTGCGGATGCGGTTGGGCAGCCGCGCTTCGGGAGAGGCGCCGAGCGCCTGATTGGCGACGAGCAGCGCCGCGAAATCAGGATCCAGATCGTTGATCGGCACAGCCAGCCGTCCCATCAAAACGGCGTTGGCTTTGTCCTGCGTTTCAAAACGCAGTGTGGCCGGCGTGATGCTCCGGTAAGGATCGTCAACACGCGCGTAGGCCGCTTTGCTTTTCCACTGTCCGAAAAGTTTTTCAATCAGCGCGCGGATTTCTTCGGTGTCGAAATCGCCGACGACAGCCAGTTCGCCGTATTGAGCGCCATAGAAACGGTCGTGAAATTTTTTCAAGTGGGTGGTGGTGAGCGCTTTCAACTGCGCTTCTTCCTCGTCAACCGTCAGGATATGGCGCACATCGCCCGACGGGAAAGG
>JAIRJZ010000007.1 GCA_031260355.1 Burkholderiales bacterium | reverse complement strand
CGGCTCATCAGAGTCGAAGGCTCGACCAACCTTTTTACCGAATCGTATGATTACGATGAAGTTGGCTCGACCGTTTCCCGCTTGAGCACAAATAGCGCAGACGTTTTTGTTTACGATGCGAGAGGCAGACTGATCCAAGCCAACGGCACCCTCTACAAAATCAACGCGCTGGAACAAAGAATCGAGAAACAAGGACAAGGCGCGGACACCCCGAGCGGAACGAGACAGTTCGTTTACGGCGAAATGGGACGCCTGATCGGCGAATACGATCCCGTCTCCGGCGCCTCGCAAATCGAACACGTCTGGCTTGGCGACATGCCTGTGGCGGCGATCAAGGGCGAACAAATCTATTACGTTTACCCCGATCATCTCGGAACACCGAGAGCGATTACCGACACAGCCAACCAAACCGTCTGGTACTGGAACTACGACGAGCCGTTCGGAGAAACAGCGGCGAATGAGAACCCGAGCAATCTTGGAGCGTTCTCCTACAACTTAAGATTCCCCGGACAATACTAAGACAGCGAAACGGGGCTGCACTATAACTGGCACAGGACGTATAACCCAGCGATAGGGAAGTACGTCGAAAGCGATCCGATAGGGCTTCGGGGCGGCATTAATACTTACGCGTATGTAGAAGGGAACCCGCTCACATTATCTGATCCAACTGGAGAAAATCCTTTCGTTGGTGCAGCAATAATAGGAGCAGCAGCAATACGAATTTGTATGAAGATACCAAGTTGCCGGACAAAGCTAGCGGAGCTTACCAAAAAAGCTACCGACCTATGCAAATCTGTTCAATGTGAAGTCCGTTTTGACAGAAAGGGACATCCCTTCCCAAGACCGGGCGGCGGTACTCAGTTATGCATGCACTGGCAAATCGACTGCTATATTAAAGGCGTTAAAGGAAGCGGTTTTAGCATTCATTCGCGTGTACCGGTTTGCTGGGATCCTGGTAGCAATTATCCAACCGAACCACCACCTCCGAGTTTGCCATGATAGAACAATTGGAAGTTGCTACACCGCTGCTAGCAAAAACTTTGGGGCAAGGTCTTGAAGCGGCTGTGCTTATAGCCTATTCAGAATGGGAGAAAATGTTAAATGAGCATGTGTCTATAGAAGAGGAGGCGACCGTTGATGATAGGGGAGATAATTGCGCAACCTATGAGTTACTCCCCATACAGAAGTTTGAAGAAGGCGGATACTCCACGATAGAAGTTCGGGTCGCTGCGAATGATGGCTATCACCAACTGACGGCGTACTATTATCCAAAATCAACAGGAATTGATGTTGCAACTTGATGGACTCTCGTTGTAGCCCGCGTAGGCTGGGATGAGCTTGCGAATCCCAACAGTTAGCGACAACCAGACGACTACCTTGTCCCGTCCAGAAGCGCAATAAGCAAAAACGGCGCGCCGCGAGGCGCGTTTTTTATGGGTTGAAGGGGCAAGCTGTTTACCGCTGCGTTTGCGCGATCAGCGCATCAACCATCTTTGCCATGAACGGCTGCGGGCGCTGGCGCCCGTTGACCGCCGTGCCGGAATACGTTGATCGCGATTCTGGTATCCGTTGACCAGCGCGCTGGTTCTGATCAAACCGCTGATGCGCGCGCATTGACGACGGCACGCGCCAAATCACTACGCGGCTACGATCCGAAACTCAGTAGCCTTGGCAATGGGGCGCACGATGTTGCGTTCACGCTGGAGATCGACGATGCCGTAGTTGGACATGGTCTTAAGCGTGCGCGACAGGTTGCCCGGTTTGCGCCCCGTGGCCTGAGCCAGCGCCGAAATCGATTCAGGTTCGGTATCGGCGATGACCCGCAGCAGCGCGCGGTTGTCGTCGCTCAATACCTCGGCCAGCGACTTCATCGAGGTGAACCAGACCTTCGGTTCGCTCGGCTTGGGCTTGTAGTCGCCGCGCGCGATGGCCAGCACGCGCTTGCGGATTTGGTCTTGGGGCATGATGCCGATGATGATGGATTTCATGGTTTGCTTACCTCCAGCAGGACGCGATCAACGTCCGCAAAAAAATCTTCCAGCAACTGCTGGGCATTCTTGAATTCGTAGGGCACGCCCTTGTCCGAGACGTGCCTGTGCTTGTGGTCGAACGCCAGTATGCGCCCGGCGTACTTGAATTTCTTGGGTGGCTTGATGGCGTGCGCGTTGTCGTAGCCCAGAATGCGTTTCCCATACGGCTCGTGCAATGTCAACGAATACCGGATACCGTGGGGAGTCCAGTCGGACACCTCGACGCGCCACGCCTCCAGCTTGATCCAGTAGCCGTTGCCCTGATCGAGGATCGACTCGTTCAGATCGAGCAGGGCATCAAGGGCAGCATCGCGTTTCATGCTTAACTATATCACCTGTTGATAATATTTTCCAGACTGGCCGTTCAAGTGATTGGTGCTGATTTCCAGCGCCGCCATGCCATCGTGGGGAGGCTCGGTATTCTGAAATAATCCGAAGCTGAATTCCGTCGTTCGCTGACCGGGTTGGGGTTTTGTTTGCGGGGATCCTTGTTTGGAATGGTTGGAGCCGGCTCGCAAAGGGCTTGCTGTGCTGGTCTGAAATTTTTCCTGACCACAAAAATCCTGACCAATACACGATCGAAGGTAACCGAGTCGGTCAACTGATTAACAGCATCCCATCAATTTTGGAAGCTCTGCGATCAAAGGTCGCCGTATAGTCGCATCCGGCATAATGGTTACTGTGAGCAATCAGACAATCTGAAAAATCGACGTTCGCCGCAGAGAAAACCCTGAGAGCCAGATGAACAGCATTAGAGTTCTCTACAACAAGCGCTTTCGTTTTCAGCAAGGTGTCAATCACATTGATGATTTCTCCCTTGCTAGATTCGTAACACCTCTCTAACACCCAAACGAGTTCGACGACGCTGATCAAGCTGACGAAGCCGGGGTTTTCAGTGGTAAATGCTTCGATAAGTTCTGTCGCTTGAGTTGATTGTTTCTTGTCGTCCTGCGCGATATAACGAACCAGAATATTGGTATCGAGGCCGACCATCATTTTCCGGCCCCTCTGAGGGAAATGGCGGTGTTCATGTTTTCAACGCTCACGGGCTTTCGCGGTTTTTTGATGAGGCCTTTTAATTGCTGGACAGGGACGTTGGCAGCAACAATGGTAAATTTACCTTTCTCAATCTCAACAAAAGCCACCCGATCCCCCTGTCTCAAACTCAAAGCAGATCGAATTTCCGCAGGGATGGTGACTTGCCCTTTTGATGTCATTTGGCTTGTTCTCACAGCGAAGCTCCATGTATTACATTGCACTGTACATCTTACCATGGAGTAATACTATTTCGTAAGGGATCTGCAAGACCCAATACCAGTACGACACCCTGAACCGCGTCACGCAGGCCTCCGACGCGCTCGGCGGCATCACCAAATATACCTACAACGGGCAGAGCCAACTGATCGAAGTCACCGATCCGCGCGGCCTCAAGACCACCTACACCTACAACGGCTTCGGCGACCTTCTCACCCAAACCTCGCCCGACACCGGCGTCACTAGCTATACCTACGATGCCGCCGGTCGTCTAACCGGCAAAACCGACGCTAAGGGCAATGCAGGAACAGCATTTGTATACCGGCCTGCATTGACGTTGCAATGGTGCGCATGTACAGTGAACCCATGTTGATGCGGAAGCTGAGGATTGTTTCGCCATAGGTGCGCGACAGCTACCTAGAACTCGATACCGGATTTGAGACGGGAACACTTACCATGCGTATCATAGGTCATCGCAAGGAACGCCCCATTGCTTTCTCGGCTTCGGCTGAGTTATTGGCTGAGGGGGCGCGTTTCAACGACGGAATTCATCGGTTGCCGACGGGTAACCGAACCTTTATTACTAAGGGCATCTATCGGTTCAAGTCCCATGAGGAGGCCAATCGAGCCGATCTTGATTGCTTGGTCAAAGGCATGGTCAAAATTGCCCAAGAACGCTCATGACGGAGCAATACGTCCGCCCCGCTACCCTGGATGATCTCAAATCGCTCATTCAGTCTTTGAATGATAAGGGCGTGGATTACTTCCTGATCGGTGGCTATGCCCTGTTCGCTCACGGTTACCACCGGGCTACCACCGACATCGATGTGCTGGTGCCAGCGACTCGGGCGACCGGGATTAAGGTGCGCGAGGCGTTGATGGTTTTGCCTGACCGTGTTGCCGAAAGCATCGACCCGGCTTGGTTCGAGGAAGGTGAGAACATTCGGGTGGCCGACGCTTTTGTGGTGGATATCATGCTCAACGCTTGCGGCGAGACTTATGAGACATTGAATCAGTATGCCGAGACAGTGGAGCTTGACGGCGTTATGATTCGCACCATCAATCTTGAAGGGCTGCTGCGGACTAAACAAGCTCGTCGTAACAAGGACATGTCTGACCGCGTCATTTTGGAGCAGGCGTTGGAGGCATACCGACAGCCGTTCAGGAAGCCACCCGAAACTTCTGAATCGTAATGCCCGCAATTTCTTGCATCTCTCAACCTATAGGGTCATCGATATTGAGAAAGCCGACTACGTTTACCATATCGATGCTTTCATGGCGGCTGTTGCATCACACCTCATGAAGTTGAGCCAGCATCGTCCGCGCCGCGTTCGACAGGGTATGTCCGCTGTGACGGATGACGCCCAGCCGACGCTCGACATGCAGCCCGGTCAGAAGGGGTGAGGCCAGAGCGTGATCGAGCATCGAGGTCGGCAGCAGCGACCAGCCGAGTCCGACCGACACCATCATCTTGATGGTTTCCAGATAGTTGGTTGATAACACGACGTGTGGTTGAAGCTGGAGCGGCTCGAACGCGTGTTCAATCAGTGTGCGGGTGAAGGTTCCGGATTCGGGAAGGATCGCCGGATGTTCGACCAGCATGAACGGGGTGATTTTTTTACGCATCGCCAGCGGATGTCGGGGGGCAACGGCAACGCGCAGGACGTCGGTCCACAGCGGTTCGGCGAGCAGCGGCAGCGGGCATTTGAGCGGTAGCGTGATGATCGCCAGTTCGATATCGCCTTGGAGGACGGCATCGCAGGCGGCTTCCGAGGCCATGAAACGCAGATCGAGTTTGACTTGCGGCCAGGCTTCGATGAACTCGCGCAGCACCGGCGGCAACCGGTGCAGGCCGATGTGGTGGCTGGTGGCAATACTCAATGTGCCGCTGACTTGGCCGCTCAGATTGGCCAGCGCGCGGCGGCTGTCGCCGATGTCTCGCAGCAGTTGCTGGGCGCGTGGCAACAAAACGCGCCCGGCCTCGGTCAGCACTACCGTGCGTCCCAGCCGATCAAACAGGGTAACGCCCAGCAGATCTTCCAGCGTCGAAATTCGCTTGCTGACGGCCGACTGGGTCAGGTGCAACTGCTCGGCAGCTCGCGAGAAAGAACCGTGCTCGGTGACGGCGACAAAAGCGGCAAGTGCGGCGGCGTCCATTTTCGGCTTTCAGGAGAGAGGCGAAGCACCCCTCTCCCCTTGAGGGAGAGGGGTGGAGGAGAGGGGGAGCAGACCCCCGCCCGCTCTTGCGGCCACCCCCTTTGAAAAAAGGGGGCTTGGACCTGGCTTCGCTACGCCCGTCATGACGCCGAGCTAGCCTGCGGACAGGTGCGGTCTTGCCCTTGACAAGACCCCCACGAAAAATATTTCGGACAACAGTGTGCGGGAACCCAGGCTTTCTTTTCTGGATTCCGGCTTTCGCCGGAATGACGACTTTTTGACGCCTGATTTCTGGCTCATTTGAGGTAGTTTTGGGTTGAGTGTTGTGCTTATTCTAATGCTTTCTATTCCATTAAGGAATGTTTCTTATGAAAATTATGAGTTTGCGTCATGGTACTGGCAAGCGTAAGCTGAAACCATTCTTTCAGGAGCTATGAGCCATGGCAGGACAAACGCTTTACGAAAAGTTGTGGTACAGCCATGTCGTTCGCGAAGAGGCGGACGGCACGGCACTGTTGTACATCGACCGCCATCTGGTACACGAGGTCACCAGCCCGCAGGCGTTCGAGGGGCTGCGGCTGGCGGAACGGCAGGTGTGGCGGGTCGATTCGATTGTCGCTACTGCCGACCACAACACGCCGACCGAGCACTGGGAACAGGGGCTGGACGGTATCAAAGACCCGACTTCGCGGCAGCAGGTGGAAACGCTCGACGCCAACATCCGCGCCAGCGGTGCGCGCGCTTACTTTCCGTTTCTCGACCCGCAGCAGGGCGTCGCCCATGTCGTTGGGCCTGAGCAAGGGGCGACGCTGCCGGGAATGACGGTCGTTTGCGGCGATTCGCATACATCGACCCACGGTGCGCTTGCCTGTCTGGCGCACGGCATCGGCACTTCCGAAGTCGAGCATGTGCTGGCGACGCAGTGCCTGGTTGCCAAGAAAGCGAAGACGATGCGGGTGTGGGTGGACGGCACACTGTGCCCGGGTGTGGCCGCCAAGGACTTGGCGCTGGTGATCATCGGCAAAATCGGAACCGCCGGCGGAACCGGTTACGCGATCGAGTTCGCCGGGCCTGCCGTGCGGGCGCTGTCGGTGGAAGGCCGGATGACCTTGTGCAACATGGCGATCGAGGCCGGGGCGCGCTCCGGGTTGGTCGGCGTCGATATCAGGACGCTGGCTTACCTGAAAGGCCGACCGCTGGCGCCGCAAGGGGATGATTGGGACGCGGCGGCGACGGTGTGGCAGGCGCTGGTATCGGACGACGATGTCGTGTTCGATCATGAAATCACGCTGGACGCTGCGCACATTGCGCCGCAGGTGACTTGGGGCACGTCGCCGGAAATGGTGACGGACATTCATGGCCGCGTGCCCGACCCTGCCAATGAAGCCGACCCGGTGAAACGCGAAGGGATGCAGCGGGCGCTGGCGTATATGGGATTGACCGCCAACACGCCGATGACCGGGATTGCGGTCGATGTGGTTTTCATCGGCTCCTGCACCAACGGGCGGATTGAGGATTTGCGGGCGGCGGCGGCAATCGTGCGCGGCAAGAAAAAGGCGGCGAACGTCAAGCGCGTGCTGGTGGTACCGGGATCGGGCTTGGTCAAGCGCGAAGCCGAGCGCGAAGGGCTGGATAAAGTGTTCAGGGACGCCGGGTTTGAATGGCGTGAACCGGGGTGCTCGATGTGCCTTGCGATGAACGCCGACCGGCTCGAACCCGGCGAGCGTTGCGCCTCCACCAGCAACCGCAATTTCGAAGGCCGCCAGGGCGCAGGCGGACGCACGCACTTGGTCAGTCCGGCGATGGCGGCGGTGGCGGCGATTGCCGGGCATTTTGTCGATGCTTGCCGGTTGGTTCAAGAAGGAGCCTCATCGTGATCGATCACATCAGTCTTGCCGTCAGCGATGTTGCGCGCAGCAAGGCGTTCTACGAAGCGGCGCTTGGCGCTATCGGCTATCGTGTGTTACGGGAGTTCGGTGACAGCGTTATCGGTTTCGGTGTGCCGCCGAAGCCCGATTTCTGGGTTCGTGCCGGACAGGTAAGCGTAGCGCCGACCCATGTGGCGTTCGGTGTTGACAGCCGCGAGTTGGTCGATGATTTTTACGCGGCGGCGATAGCTGCCGGCGGTCGCGACAACGGCAAACCGGGTTTGCGCCCGCACTACCATCCCGATTATTACGGGGCTTTCGTGTTCGACCCCGACGGCTACAACATCGAGGCCGTCTGTCGCCGACCCGTGTGTCCCTCCGAAGAAGGAAAATCATGAGAGCCTTTACAACATTACAAGGGCTGGTGTGCCCGCTGGATCGCGCCAACGTCGATACCGACGCGATCATTCCGAAGCAGTTTCTGAAATCGATTCATCGCACCGGCTTCGGCCCCAATCTGTTCGACGAGTGGCGCTATCTTGACCACGGCGAGCCGGGGAGGGATTGCAGCGCACGGCCGAAGAATCCCGATTTTGTGCTGAACCAGCCGCGTTATCAGGGAGCCGATATTTTGTTGGCGCGCGAGAATTTCGGTTGCGGCTCGTCGCGCGAACATGCGCCCTGGGCACTCGACGGTTACGGTTTCCGGGCGGTGATCGCGCCGAGTTTTGCCGATATTTTTTTCAACAACTGCTACAAGAATGGTTTGCTACCGATCGTGTTGCCGGCCGCGGCGATGGATCAGCTGTTTCGGGAAGTGGCGGCGCAGGAGGGCTATCGGTTGACGATTGATCTGGCGGCGCAGACGGTGACGCTGCCGTCCGGCCAGGTGTTCAAGTTCGATATTACCGAACACCGCAAGCATTGTTTGTTGAACGGGCTCGATGAAATCGGTTTGACGCTGGCGCACGCCGACGAGATTCGTGCGTACGAAGAATATCGGCGGCAAAGTGCGCCATGGTTGTTTGGATGAACGCACAGACCTCAAGGTTTTTGAGATTCTTTGTGTTCTTTGTGATTGAAAAGGTTTGTTTACCTATGGACGCTCTGAACAATCCTGCTATACCCGCTTGTCATCCTGCGCGAAGTCGCAGGATCCACGCGACGCCTGGATTCTGCGACTTCGCTTCGCTACGCGCAGAATGACAGGAAGGGTTTTTCAGAGGTTTCCTATTTGAAAGAAGAGAGATTCACAATGGCGAAAGTGTTGGTGTTGCCGGGCGACGGCATCGGTCAGGAAATCGTCGCGGAAGCGGTGAAAGTACTTGCCGTGTTTCAGAAAGAGGACGCGATTGCGCTGGAAATGGACACCGGTTTGCTGGGCGGTTGCGCTGTCGATGCGACCGGCGATCCGTATCCGGAAGAAACGCGACGCAAGGCGCGTGCTGCAGACGCGGTGTTGCTCGGCGCGGTCGGCGGACCGAAGTGGGACGATTTGCCGC
Organism: Burkholderiales bacterium; assembly: GCA_031260355.1. Classification (GTDB taxonomy): domain Bacteria; phylum Pseudomonadota; class Gammaproteobacteria; order Burkholderiales; family Casimicrobiaceae; genus UBA931. The sequence continues at coordinate 5,432 of JAIRJZ010000007.1, read as the reverse complement.
GCCCGCAGCGACCGGAGCGCGGGCTGCTTGGGATTCGCAAGGATTTGAACCTGTTCGCCAACCTGCGGCCTGCCGTGGTGTATCCGCAACTGGCAAGCGCCTCGACGCTGAAAGCCGAAGTGGTGGCGGGGCTCGACATTTTGATTGTGCGCGAACTGACCGGCGACATTTATTTCGGTGAGCCGCGCGGGATCGAAACGCGCGCGGTCAACGGCAAGGAAGAGCGCGTCGGCTTCAACACCATGGTGTATTCGGAGAGCGAGATCCGGCGGATCGCAAAAGTCGCGTTCGAGGCGGCGCGCAAGCGCGGCAAACGGGTTTGTTCGGTGGACAAGATGAACGTACTCGAAACGACGCAGTTGTGGCGTGATGTTGTGATCGAGACGGCAAAGGATTATCCGGACGTGGCGTTGTCGCACATGCTGGTTGACAATGCGGCGATGCAACTGGTACGTCACCCGAAGCAGTTCGATGTGATCGTCACCGGCAACATGTTCGGCGATATTTTGTCGGACGAAGCGTCGATGCTGACCGGTTCGATCGGCATGCTGCCGTCGGCGTCGCTCGACGAACACGGTAAAGGGATGTACGAGCCGATTCACGGTTCAGCCCCCGACATTGCGGGCAAAAACATCGCCAATCCGCTGGCGACAATCTTGTCGGCGGCGATGATGTTGCGCTACAGCCTGCACCATGAAGCGGCGGCGCAGCGGATCGAGGCGGCGGTGTCCCGCGTGCTCGACGACGGCGTGCGAACGGCGGATATCTGGGAAGAAGGAATGAAGAAAGTCGGAACCCGTGAGATGGGGGATGCGGTGGCGGCGGCGCTGGCGTGAACGTGCGGAGCAAAGTAGCGAGCAGGAAAGAAATAGTGAAGGGGTTCTCATGAAACGAATAGGGTTTGTCGGTTGGCGGGGAATGGTCGGCTCGGTATTGATGGCGCGGATGCGCGAGGAAAACGATTTCAACGGATTGGAGCCGACGTTTTTCACCACGTCGAACGTCGGCGGTGCGGCGCCGGAGGTCGGTGTGGCAGCGCCGCCGCTGAAAGACGCGGCCGATATTGCGGCGCTCTCCGAGATGGAAGCGATCGTCACTTGTCAGGGCGGCGACTACACCAATGAGGTTTATCCCAAGCTGCGGGCTGCCGGTTGGCAAGGTTACTGGATCGATGCGGCGTCGGCGCTGCGGATGAAAGACGATGCGATGATCGTGCTTGATCCGGTCAACCGCGATGTGATCGACGTGGCGTTGCACAAAGGCATCAAGAACTACATCGGCGGCAACTGTACGGTGAGCCTGATGCTGATGGCGCTGGGCGGGCTGTTTCGGCACGGGCTGATCGAATGGATCAGCGCGATGACGTATCAGGCGGCGTCGGGCGCCGGGGCGCAAAACATGCGTGAACTGCTGGCACAGATGGGCATTCTGCATCAGGCGGTGGCCGGTGAATTGGCCGATCCGGCGTCGGCAATTCTCGACATCGATCGCAGGGTGACGGCGGTGTTGCGCAGTGGCGCGTTGCCGACGGAAAGTTTCGGCGCGCCGCTGGCCGGCAGTCTGATTCCGTGGATCGACAAGGAGTTGGACAACGGTCAGAGCCGCGAGGAATGGAAAGGACAGGCCGAGACCAACAAAATTCTCGGTCTCGAATCATCGCCGCTGCCGGTTGACGGCATTTGTGTGCGGGTCGGCGCGATGCGTTGCCATTCGCAGGGCTTGACCATCAAGCTGAAGCGTGATGTGCCGCTCGATGAGATCGAGGGCATGCTGGCGGCTGCCAACGACTGGGTCAAGGTCGTTCCCAATCATAAAGAAGAGACGGTGCGCGATCTGACCCCGGTGGCGGTGAGCGGTACGCTGACGGTGCCGATCGGTCGGCTACGCCAACTCAATATCGGCAAAGCGTATTTGTCCGCGTTCACTTGCGGCGATCAGTTGTTGTGGGGTGCGGCGGAGCCGGTTCGGCGGATGCTGGCGATTCTGCGGCAGCGCTGACGGGTGTGGCAGGTGGGCGGGCGGTGTCAAGACGAGCCGCCCGAAGCCGGAAAAGCCAAATAAAGGGTCAAACACAGGCGGCGGCCGGGTTCACGGCCGTCGTCATTTTAGTGCTCGGCGCTTCGCATTTGCCTTGAAACGGAAAAACGGCTTGCATGAATGCAACAGTATTGTGAAAAAAGAACGGTGGGGGCAGGAATACCAGCCAAGGTGCTTTGCGATATGGGCTTCCGCAATTTATAGTAGCCATGCGAGAACGCGTCTTGGGCAAAGACTGCCGTGTCCGGACGCCCGATGAAGCTCAACCAAAGGTTGAGCTTGCGAAGCTAAGTCCATGATGTTATGTTAGCTTCAGGCGATTATTTTCCCTAAGGGGTTGCGATGCAAAAAAAAGATATCTTCAGGTTAGGCTTGCTGGCTACCGCGCTGGTACTTTCTCAAGGTGTTTGGGCATTGGGTCTTGGAAAGTTGACAGTTCAATCGGCGCTGGGGCAGTCGCTTAACGCACAGATCGATTTGATGGGCACCAAAGAGGAATTCTCTGAGTTGACCGCCAACATCGCTTCCCCGGCGCGTTATCAGCAGCAAGACTTGGTCTATCAGGCGGTGTTGACGCGCACCAGGGTGACGCTCGAGTACCGCGCCGACGGCAGCGCCTTTTTGAGAATCGTTTCGGCGCAACCAGTGAATGAGCCGTACCTCGACCTTCTGGTCGAAGTCAATTGGCCGGCGGGGCATGCGTTGCGTGAGTACACGGTGCTGCTGGATCCGCCGGTGACGGGTCAGCCAGAGCCGATGATGCCGGCGCGGCAAGCGACGGTCGCTGGGCGGGCAGACGCGCGCGCGGCGGAAGCGCCGAAAACGGTGGCGGCGGCGCCGAGGGTGACGCAACCGAGTGCGGCGTCACCAGCGCCGCGGGTACGGCCACCGCGACCGATGCCTTCCCGTACCGGGACTACGGCCGGTACCGCGGGAGCGGCGGGCGATTATACGGTGCAGCGCGGCGATACGCTGTCGAAAATCGCCCAAGAATACAGGCCCGATGAGATCTCTCTGAACCAGGCGCTGGCGGCTTTGTACGAAGCCAATCCCAGCGCGTTCATCGGCAAGAACATGAACCTGCTGCGCACCGGCGCGATTCTGCAAGTCCCGAGCCGGGAAGACATGGCAGCAACCGATACGCGCGAAGCCAACCGTGTCGTGCGCGTACAGGTTTCCGAATGGCGCAGTTATCTCGAACAAGTGTCCGGTCAGCCGACGCCGGTTCGCCCGGGAGCGGGAACCACGACGGCGGAAGGCGCCATCACGCAGACGCCGACCGTGGTTGAGGGCACCGGAAGAGGGCAGGATCAACTGGTCGTCTCGGCCGGCAACGTTCGGCCGGGCGGTCGCGGACAAGCGGCCGGTGATGCGGCGGCGGTTGCTGCTGCCAACGCTGCCGCCGAAGAGCGGACAGCGATGCAGAAGGCGCTGGAAGAAGAGAAATCGCGGGTCAAAGACCTCGAAGAAACCGTGAAAAAACTGCAACGGGCGTTGGATCTTCAGAATCAGCAACTCGCCCAGTTGCAAGAACGGGCGAGAGCCTCGAATGAGGGCAGAACGACGGCTCAGCCGCCGGTAGAACCGCCCAAGCCGGCGGAACCGATCAAAGTTCCAGAGCCGGTCAAGGAACCAGAGCCGGTCAAAGAGCCGGAGCCGGTCAAAGAGCCGGAACAGCCGGTGGTAGCGCCGATCGTGCCGGCAGTACCGGTGGACGGTAGCGATGTCGCCACGCCGGCTCAGCCGGCAGGTGAACAACCGGCACCCGCGCCAAGACCGAGACCCAGACCGGCACCGCCGCCCCCACCGCCGCCGGAGCCGACCATTCTTGAAACCGTTACCGAAGTGGTTTCGGACAATTGGATGCTGCTTGCCGGCGCCGGGGCAGTGCTCGTGGCGGGCTTGGGGCTGGTGATTTATCGCCGCCGTCGCGCCGAAGCCGTCGTGATTGACAGCTTGTTCGGTTCGACCGGCTCGACGACGGTCGGAGGAACGCTGTCGCCGAATTCGGGGTTCAGTTCGGTGTCCGGTACGGGATCGGTCAATACCCGCAGTGCGAACGCGACAGCCAGCAGCAACTCGATTTTGAGCGAATTCAGCCGCGAAGGATTGGGCAGCATCGATACCGGCGAGGTCGATCCGTTGGCCGAAGCCGATGTTTATCTGGCTTATGGCCGCGCCCAGCAGGCGGAAGAAATCCTGCAGGACGCGCTGAAGCGCGGGCCGGATCGCCAAGACGTCTTCCTGAAGCTGCTGGAAGTCTATGCCGACCAGAAGAAGACGACGGAGTTCGAGGCAACAGCCAACCAGTTGTTCGGCCTGACGCAAGGCAGAGGCGAATACTGGCAGCGGGCGACCGCGCTCGGACAACGGTTGTTGCCGGGGAACATGCTTTTTGCCGATACCGGAATCACGGAGAGCGAGATCACCACGACCAAGGGCGAGATCACGACGACCAATGTAGCGACCGAACCTCTGCAAGTAGGTGGGCAGGCGGTCGATCCGCGCGGTTTTGCGCCGATGGAAAGCAGGTCGATTGCCGAGCGGGCTGCCGATATTGCTACCCGCGCCGTCGAAGCGCGGGGGACACCGCCGCAGCCGGCGAAGAAGGATTTCACCTTCAGCATGGAGAGCGCTCCGGTACAGGATGATTTCGGCGTCGATCTCGATCTGGAGGAATTGAGCCGGTTCAAGAATTACGGCAAGGCCGAAGAGCGGGTGGACATCACCACCACCCAACCGGTGGAGCAGTCGGATATCGAATTCAATCTGGACGACTTTGCTACGCCGCCGCAAATCGATGCGGAAAAAGAACAGGAGCGACGGGTGCCCAGTCTGGCGGAGATCGATTTCGCTGACGACAGCATCGCCGAAGACCCGTCGCCGTCGATCCTCGAAGGGCAATGGCACGACGCCGCGACCAAGCTCGATCTCGCCCGCGCCTACCAGGCGACTGGCGATACCGAAGCTTGCCGCGAAATCCTGCAAGAAGTATTGCTGGAAGGTGACGACCAGCAGAAATCCGAAGCGGAAGCGATCCTGAGAGGGTTGTCGTCCTGACGGACAGCTTCTTTTGAAACCCAAAAGCGCCGTGCTGAAAACACGGCGCTTTTTTTTTTCGATGTTCACGCGGAGGCGCGGAGAACGGCAACAAAGGATCTTCTGAAAAAAGGGGTACTGGAGGGAGTGGGGGGGGGTAAACCCAAAGGGATTCTGCGACTACGCTTCGCGCCGCGCCATCACCCGTCCGCCGAGCGAGACCGGCGCGATGGTGCTTTTATAGTGGATCGCTTATACAAATAGACATATAATAAAGCATGACCTATAGCGCAGACCTGCGAGCACGTGTGCTCGATTTCATCTACTCCGGGGGGAGTAAAGCCGAGGCAGTACGC
>JAIRJZ010000003.1 GCA_031260355.1 Burkholderiales bacterium | reverse complement strand
GCGTACTGCCTCGGCTTTACTCCCCCCGGAGTAGATGAAATCGAGCACACGTGCTCGCAGGTCTGCGCTATAGGTCATGCTTTATTATATGTCTATTTGTATAAGCGATCCACTATAGTAGCCGTAGCACGCCGGCGCAAACGCCAGAACCACCGCCGGCGACACTCCGATACCGAGCGCCAACGGCACGAACGCCGCCAACGCCGCCGCCTGCGAATTGACGAACTTCGAGATCAGCAGCAACATCACCGCGTAGGTCCACGGATGTTCCTGCACCACACTGCCGAGCGCCTCCTTGATCATCGGCGTGTGTACCGCGAACATCGAATCGGCCATCCATGAAATCCCGAACACCGCCACCAATGCAATCATGCCGCTGCGAAAGATTTCATTTTTGCTGATCTTGCCGGCGTCGGTCGGCGTGAAAATGATGATCAGCGAACCGGCCAGCAACATGAAAATTTGAATGGTCTCGACCATCCCCAGACGGGTCATCTTGCCTTTGACCTCCCAGCCCGGCCGCAGATTTTCGAACGCGCCAAGAAGGGCAACCACCGCAATCGCCGCCAGGAAAATCCACATCGCCACCCAGCACGAACGCGGCAACGCTTTGCCGAGCAACGTGGCGTTGTCGCCGTACACATAGCGTTTGTTTTCAGGAATCGCAATGAACTTCTGGAAATTTTCGTCTTTGTCCAGATCTTTGCCGCGAAACCAACTGAAGATGCCGATCGCCAGCACGCCGAGCATCGACGACGGGATGGTGATCGACAACAGATCGAGATAACCATCGAAACCGACCAGCTTGTTCTGGGCGCCCAGCAAATACGCCGTCAACGACACCACCGCCACCGATACCGGGCTGGCGATAATGCCCATTTGCGACGACACCGACGATGCCGCCATCGGTCGCTCCGGCCGGATGTTGTTCTTGATCGCGATATCGTAGATGATCGGCAGCATCGTATAAACAACATGGCCGGTTCCGCACAATACCGTCAGAAAGAACGTCACGAACGGCGCCAGAATGCTGACGTACCGCGGGTTGCGTCGCAACACCCGTTCGGCGATTTGCAACATCACATCGAGACCGCCGCTGGCTTGCAAGGTGGCGCTGGCGACGACCACAGCCAGAATGGTGAGCATCACCGCAATCGCCGGCTGCCCGGGTTTGACACCAAAACCGAAGGTCAGCACCAGCAACCCGATACCGCCCAACAGCCCCAGTGCAATGCCTCCTTTTCTCGCGCCGTAAAAAAGACAGATCAAAACAATTAACAACTGAACGGCGAACTGGGTGCCCTCGCCCAGTCCCATCAAAAAGTTCATAACTTTCTCCTGGTTTATTTTTTCGTAAAAGATTCACCTGCGGCGAAAATTATACGGTCACCGTTTGAAAGAAAAATTCCAAAAGCTTTTTACACGCTGCTGCTGAAAAATTTTCGTGGCGACAAGGAGTGTTGCCAACGGACACCATTCATTCAACAACGGTGTGCATCAAATGTTTCACCTGTCGGCAGGTGTAAATGCTGTCAACGGTTCTCGTGAGCCGCATGAAAAGGCAACGGCAGCATACACTGCGGACAGTGGCCGGATAGGGCAAAGCAGCGTCGAAGAAATATGGCTTCTTGTGCGCTTTTTTATAACGCGCGCCACAACCAAACGGCCCGGCGCACTCAACATGCGACGGGCCGTTTGGCGGTACAACTCTCGGGAAAATGAATCGGCGTTGTTATTTTCTCGGACGATTTACTTTTACCCGAATTACAGGCTGTCGCCGAAATCGCGCCGGAAAGCTTCCAGCAGCCGTTCCGGCCAATCGCTCACCGCCTCAAGCCGCCCCATGAAGAAGCGCAAGACCGAAGGCTCTTCGACGAAGCGCAAACCGCCGACCAGTTCACGTTGCGTGTACAACCAATGCAGCCGGTCTTCGACATATTTCACTTGCGACAAGGTAAATACCCGGCGCGGGAAAGCAAGGCGCAACAATTCGGCATCGGCAAGAATGTCATGCCCGTGTTGATCGCGGGTGCTCGAGACCGTGCCGCGCTCCATGCCGCGTACGCCGGAGATCAGATAAAATGCCGCCGCCAGTGCTCCTGCCGGGTACTCTTTCTGCGGTATGTGCGACAGAAAACCCATCGCATCGACGTGACAGCCAAGACCACCCGCCGGTGTCACCACCGGAATGCCGAGCACCTCGAGGCGTTCCACCAGATAGCGGATGAACGACGGGCTCTGCCCGATCACGGTTTCGTCGGTCGTTTCACGCAGCCCAACCGCCATCGCTTCGATTTCGCGTACCGACATGCCGCCGTAGGTCAGAAAACCTTCGAACAACGGGATCAGCACTTTCATCTTTTCAAAGATTTCCGCCCGGTTGGTACAGATGGCGCCACCGCGCGACGAACTGACTTTGCGGCTGGAGAAATAGACGATGTCCGCTTGCGCGCACATCTCGCGCAGAATTTCACCAACACTTGCCTGCTGAAATTCCGGTTCGCGCTGTTTGATGAGCCAGGCGTTTTCACCGATCAGGCTGGCGTCGAGCACCAGCGGAATGCCGTATTCCCGCGCGACGCTGGCAACCTCGCGCAGATTCGCCAGCGAGAACGGCTGACCGCCGATCAGGTTGGTCGATGCCTCCATTCGGATCAACGGCACGTTTTGCACGCCGTGGCGCACAATCTCACGGCGCAACTTGCCGATATCCATGTTGCCCTTGAACGGGTTGTCGCTCTTGATTTTCAGCGCCTCGTCGTGCAGCAACTCGGCCACCCGACCGCCGTTCAGGTTGATATGCGCCAGCGTTGTGGTGAAGTGGTAGTTCATCGGCACCAGATCGCCTGACTTGACGTAGCTGCGGAAAATGATGTTTTCCGCAGCGCGCCCCTGGTGCACCGGCAGCACGAAACGCTTGCCGAACACCTCCTCGATTGCCGCCTGCATCCGCTCAAAACTCTGCGATCCGGCATAGGCATCGTCGGCCTGCATCATCGCGCCCATCTGCGTATCGCTCATCGCGTTGGTGCCGCTGTCGGTCAGCATGTCCAGGTACACATCGCGCGTCTTCAGCAAAAACGTGTTGAAACCGGCACGACGAATCGCCGCCAGCCGCTCCTCAATCGGCGGCAACGCCAATTTCTGGACAACCCGTACCTTATGCATTTCCAGCGGGATGTTTTCGCCGTTGAAAAAACGGACGGTCGGAGAAGCGTTTTGTTGAGGGTTGTCTAAAGGTTCACTCATGGTCATCTTTTCTTTGCGTGATGGCGGATGGGGAAAACGCATGACGAAGCGCCGCGTCATGAAACGGCGAAAAGTGTAGCAGATTTTAGCCGGTTCTCGCCGTCACACCCGTTTCATCCAGCGGTTTCCGTCACACCTGCCGCCTTCAGCAGCGCGAGAAAAGCTGCCCGTGAAACAGGCCGGGCGCCGAGCGATGTCATATGCGCGGTTTCCTGTTGACAGTCGATATGCATGATTCCCTGCGCCTTGAGCCGAGCCACCAGATGCGCCAGCGCCGCCTTCGAGGCATCGCGCCGGTAGGCGAACATCGATTCGCCAAAAAAGAAACTGCCCAGCCGCAACCCGTACAACCCGCCGACCAGTTGGCCGTCACACCAGGTTTCGACGGAATGGGCAAGCCCGCGTTCATGCAGCACGCTGTAGGCTTCGATAAATTCCGGCGTGATCCAGGTGCCGTCCTGACCGTTTCTCGGAGCCTCCGCGCAAGCGCGCACCACTTCGGCGAATGCCGAATCCTCGCGGATATTGAAGACGCCGCTGCGCAGCGTTTTACGCAACGACTGCGAACATTTGAAATCGTCAACGGCCAAGACCATCCGCGGATCGGGGCTCCACCAAAACACTGCGCCACGTTCACTGAACCACGGAAAAATACCGCGCCGGTAGGCCGCCAACACCTGCTCGGGCGTCAGCCCGAAACTCACCGCCAGCGGGCCGTCGGCATCCGCCGTTTCGGCAGACGGAAAATTCTCCCCTTCGACAAACGCTATGTTCGGGGAAATCTGAACGGGCATCGCGGTCTCAGGGCCCTCGCATCGCTCGCAACGTCTTTGAGCGAAAATCGCGGCGCCACAATATCGCCAGCACCCACAGTGTGAAAGCGACAAAAACCGCAGGGTGGATAAACCAACCCAGCGCCGCAAAGCCGAAATAGTAGGCGCGAATACCACGGTTGAACTCGTCGCCGGCCAGCGCATTGACCCGGCCGCATTGCTCGGCGTGACGGTCGAGTTCTTCCGGCGGCGCCAAATGCGATGGCGCACTGCCGGTCAGAATCGACAGCGAGTTGAACTGCCGGATCGACCAAGTGAATTTGAAATAGGCAAAAATGAAGATCGCCGCCAGCAGAAAAATTTTCGCCTCGAGAATTTCCCGCGAGGTCTGCCGCGCAAACGGCAAATCTTCGGTAAACACCACCAGACGGTCGAGCGTCCCGGCAATCGCCAGCAAGCCGGCGATGATGTAAATCGTCGTATTGGCATAAAACGAGGTGCTGCGCATCAGATTGCCGACCAGCGAAACATCGGGCATCCGGTTATCGCGGCGCACCATTTGCTGCGCCCAAGCCAGCCGATGCTTGTGCGTCACCCCTTGCAGCCCCTTGAAATGCATCGCCGCGCGGTCGGCGTAAAAACTATAACCGACCCAGCCCGCCATAAAAAACCACAGCGAAGCCCAGTCGGAAGGCGTGAAAAGCGCAAGAGTTCGTCCCAGCATTCGGAAGGCGGCGCTTGAAGCTGCGCTCTAGGCTAAAGAGCTAATATTAGCGCACTTTTTATTCTAGAGCGTTTTTGATTCAAGTGTTTACAAAACGAAACTGTTTTGCCTGGAAGGCTCTTTCATCGCTTTGCCAAACGGTTCCCATGAGCACGGTTTTTGGATTCCCCTTGACGCCGCCGAGCATCGCCGGACAGCGCCGAAACAGGGCGAGCGTTGTTCGAGCGATCCTCTGATTTTTCAGGATAGCGTGTAGGGGCGGCAATCTGCCGCCCGTGTATCGGGAAGCAGATTGCGCCCTACGAAGCGGGCGGCGGAATGGGGACGGTTTCTTTGGTGACTTTCTTGTCCGCACAAGAAAGTCACTCGCCCGCCGGGCGAGTCCGGCGCGGTCGCGCCTTTAACGAATGTGCACGGCATTCACGTCGCCATGCCCGAGAAAGCCGAATCTGGGATAATACCGATGCCGCCCCCGTAGCTCAGTGGATAGAGCACATTCCTCCTAAGAATGGGGTCGCACGTTCGATTCGTGCCGGGGGCGCCAGACCACGCGATACGGCTTCATCCCGGCCGCCGCGCTTTTCAGGAAAATCATGAGCAAGCTTCTTTTTTGGGTTTTGGTCTTCATCGTCGCCTTGATCGTATGGCGGTTGTGGAACATCCGGCAGTGGAACGCGCGCCGCCGCCATGACGCTTCTTCCCCCCCGAAGAAAAAACCGGGGCGCGATGAACCGATGGTGCAATGTGTCCGCTGCGGTGTTTTTCTGCCGCGCGGAGATGCACGGTTGACCCACAACGGTTACCGTTGTAACGACGAGGCGTGCAACCGCCACGATTGACTTTTTCTTCCGCGCCGGAGGTCTTTCTGCCTTTACCCTCTTTACCCGTCGCCTCGGTTCCGCTCGGCGTTACCGGCAGACGCATTCTGTGGATCGTCAGCATTTACCGCTGTGGGTATGCGTTGGCGCTGCTGGGCGGTGTGCTGGTGCCGGCAACAAAGCTGGCAGGGGTGGCCTTGCCCGGTTTGTTCACCGTCGGGGCGGCCGCCTATTTCGTCATGGCGCTGGGGGTGATGCTGGTCGCTCAAATGGAACGCGAGCTGATGCCGTTGCCTTGGTTTTTGCTGCTTTCCATCGTCGGCGATACGGTGTTTCTGACGATCCTGGTTGCCGCTGGCGGCAATGCGTTGCTGCCGCTGATCATTTTCCTTTTCCCGCAACTCGCCGCCCACGGCTGGTTGCTCGACCGCCGGATGGCGCTGGTTCATGCGGCGTTGCCGACGCTTTCTTTTCTCGGCATCACTGTTTTTCTGTTCTTTAACAAACGCGCCGATGAAGCGCAGTTGATCGGAACAACGCTGATTGCCGCCGGTTATTTCGCCATCGCGTTTGCCGCCGCCACCGTCGGACGCTACACGCAGGTTTCCGAACGGTTGGTGCAACAGCGCAATATCGACATCGCCAACCTGGAGCAAATCAACCGCGTGGTCATCCGCGACATGAAAGACGGTGTGCTGGTGCTCGACCTGAAGGGAATCGTCCGCGGCTACAACTTGCAGGCGCTATCGTTGCTCAATGTCGCCGACTACGCCGCCGCTGGTCAGCGCCTGATCCAGTGGAGCGTTCCGTTGCACGATGCCTGGGCGCACTGGCAGGACGACCCCGAAATGTCGCAGCCGCCGTTTGCCATCGAGTCCTCCGCCTCGATGCTGCTGCCGCGCTTCGTTCGTATCGGCACCGGCATCAGCGGCGGTACACTGGTGTACCTCGAAGACTTGGGTCGTGCCCGCACCGAAGCACAGAACCTCAAGCTGGCGGCGCTCGGCCGCCTAACCGCGTCAATCGCCCATGAGGTGCGCAACCCGTTGTCCGCCATCCAGCAGGCGGCGCAACTGCTCGAAGAAGACGAGATGGTGCCGCCGGAGGGGCGCCGTCTCTTGGGCATGATCCACAACAACGGCAAACGGATCGGCCGCATTGTCTCCGAAATTCTGCAACTCAACCGCCGCGACCGCCGAAATCCCGAAGCGCTCCGCTTGCACGACCAACTGCAACATTTGATCACCGAAATCAGCGCCGGCGAGCAAATGCCAATCGGAGCGATTACGTTCGCCTCCGCCGCTCCGAGCGAGATTTTCTTCCATTTCGATCGCGGTCACTTCGACCAGATCCTGTGGAACCTGTTGCGCAACGCTTGGCAGTTTTGCCAGAAAAAACCGGGCAGCATTCAAGTTTCCGTCGCGCTGGAGCCCTCGCAAGACCGGGTTCGTCTCGATATCATCGACGACGGCCCCGGAATCGTGGCCGAGCAATGGGAGCATGTGTTTGAGCCGTTTTATACCACCCGAACCTCGGGTACCGGCCTCGGCCTGTACATTGCCCGCGAGCTTGCCACCACCAATCAGGCCTCCCTCGAATTGCTGCCGCATACCGAAGGACACGGCGCCCATTTCCGGCTGCGCCTGGTGCGTTTTTCACCCGCGCCGACTTGAGCCGCACCACCGTTACACGGTATAGTCCCTGTCAATATCGTCCTCGAACGCTTCCCGCGTTCCTACCAAAAACCGATGGAAACGCCTGCCCCCGCTTCCCCAACGCGCCGCCCCCGCCTTCGCGCCCAACCGCGCGTGCTGGTCATCGACGATGAACCCGATTTGCTGGAGTTGCTTGAGATCACGATGATCCGGCTGGGGCTCGACGTCACCTGCGCCGATTCGGTCGCCGACGCCATCGCCAAATTGAACTCGCAGGAATTCGACTTGTGCCTGACCGACATGCGGCTTCCCGATGGCGAAGGGCTCGACATCATCGCTCATATTCACCGCCAGGAGCTCGACATTCCGGTCGCCGTCATCACCGCTTTCGGCAGCGCCGAGAACGCCGTCGCCGCGCTGAAGGCGGGCGCTTTCGATTACCTCGCCAAACCGGTCAACCTCGAACAATTGCGGGCGCTGGTCAAGCAAGCCGTCAAGGCGCCAGAAAAAGCGCGGGCGCCGGAAGGCTACACCTTGCTCGGCAATTCGCCGGCGATCACCCAAGTGTGCCATTTGATCGAGCGCGTCGCGCAGAGTCTCGCGCCAGTCATCATCAGCGGCGAATCGGGCAGCGGCAAGGAAGTGGCGGCGCGGCTGATTCACCTCAAAGGCCCGCGCGCCGCGGCGCCGTTCATCCCGGTCAATTGCGGTGCCATCCCCGAAAACCTGATGGAGAGCGAATTCTTCGGCTACAAGAAAGGCTCGTTCACCGGCGCCGACAGTGACCGCGAAGGTTTTTTCCAAGCCGCCAACGGCGGCACGTTGTTTCTCGACGAAGTCGCCGACCTGCCACTGACGATGCAGGTCAAACTGCTGCGCGCCATTCAGGAAAAGAATGTCCGCCGTATCGGCAGCCAAACCGAAGACCCGGTTGATGTCCGCATCATTTGCGCCACGCACAAGAAGCTGGCGCCGCTGGTCGAGGCCGGACAATTCCGCCAAGACCTGTTCTTCCGGCTGCATGTGATCGAGGTCAACATGCCGTCGTTGCGCGAGATGCGCGAAGACATTCCGCTGATCGCCCGTTCCATCCTCGAAAAGCTGGCGCATGGTCGCTTGGTCGAATTGACCGGCGACGCCATCGCCGCGTTGCAACATTACCCGTTTCCCGGCAATGTCCGCGAACTGGAGAACATCCTCGAACGCGGCTTGTCGCTGGCCGCCCGCCCGAACCAAATCCGGACGGAAGACTTGTACCTGTCGCCGGCCATCGGTAACGCTCCCCGCAACAACACGGCCTCCTCTGCCGCGCTGGGTGAGGGCGAAATTCCCGCCTCGCTCGAAACCTACCTCGACGATGTCGAGCGAGCTGCCCTGATGGCGGCGCTCGAAAGAACCCGCTTCAACCGGACCGAGGCCGCCAAACTGCTCGGGATCACGTTCCGGGCGATGCGCTACCGGATGGAGCGGCTGGGGATCAAGTGATCCGTCGGCGATTCTTGCGCCGGTTTTTGCGAGGCGGTCTGCGCCTTGACGCCGACGGCTGGGTCACCGGCGCTGGTCTGACGCCATCGCCGAACGCCGACGCCCGCCCCGTCGGGTCAGCCGTGTCGCTCATCGTCCTCCACAACATCTCGCTGCCGCCCGGCCGTTTCGGCGGCAATGACCTCCTGAAACTCTTCGCCAACACCCTCAATCCCGCCGCCCACCCGCTGTACCCGGCGCTGGCGCGGCTCAAGGTATCGGCCCATTTCGTGATCCGTCGCAACGGTCGCCTCGTTCAATGTGTTTCCTGCCGACAACGCGCTTGGCACGCCGGCGTCTCACAGTGGCAAGGCCGCCACCGCTGCAACGATTTTTCCATCGGCATTGAACTCGAAGGCACCGACCATATGCCTTACACCGCCCGCCAGTACCGCAGCCTGAACCGGCTTCTGGACTGCCTTTGCCGCCATTACCCGATTACCGCCATCGCTGGTCATCACTCCATCGCTCCCGACCGCAAAACCGATCCCGGCCCAGCTTTCGACCCATCACGGCTCAAAACACCCGTCCGCTTTAAAGCAAAGGCATAATCCCGCTTTACGCCCCGATACGATTCCCCCGATATGCCGCCGATACGGCGGGCTATAATGCAACGCCATGTCTCTGCTGATCGACTTCTTCCCGCTGCTGCTGTTTTTTGTCGCCTTCAAGCTTTACGGCATTTTCGTCGCTACGGCGGTCGCGATTGCCGCGTCCGCCGTCCAAATCGTTTACCTGTACTGGCGCCGGAAACTCGGCGTGGTGCACTGGCTGTCCCTCGCCATCATTGCGGTTTTCGGCGGCGCCACGTTGCTGTTGCACGACGAAGTGTTCATCAAATGGAAGCCGTCGGTACTCTACGTCGCCTTCGCGCTGGTGCTGGCCGCCGGCAAGCTGATCTGGCGGCGCGATTTGCTGCGCTATGTCATGAAAGGCATCGAATTGCCGGATCGCGTGTGGAGCGGGCTCACCTGGGCATGGTCTGTTTTTTTCATTTTTTTGGCGATCCTCAACTGGTTCGTCGCGTTCCATTTCCCGACCGATACCTGGGTCACGTTCAAAGTCTGGGGCATACTGGCCATCCTCCTGCTGTTCGCCCTCGGGCAAGGGCTGGTGCTCGCCCGCTACCTTCAACGAGAATCATGACAACTCTGCTATCATTCCCTTTTTTTTCGAGCGCGATGGACCGTTTTGTTTCATGCCGCCGTTAACCCGCGAAGATTTTTTATTTCACCACCCAAAGGAAATGTTTTATGACTAAAATCCGTATCGTCGGCGTGCTGTTGATGGCGCTTTTCTCGATTTCCGTCGCAGCGCAGACCCCGGCGGCCAAAGCCCCGCAAGGCAAGGCGTTGTATTCGGATAATCTTTTCAATTACTTTCTGAAACAGCGGACGGCGCAAGGCCAGCCCGATTCGCCGGAGTTGCGCGACGCTTTGCGCGAAGAACTCAATACCCGCGAATTGCTCCTCAAGGAAGCAAAGAAAGCCGGTATCGAAAAGCAAGCCGACATCAAAACCGAAATCCAACTGAACAGCGACATGGTGCTGATCCGCGCCTTCCTGACCGACTGGACTCAGAAAAATCCGATTTCCGACGATTTCCTGAAGAAAGAATACGACGAGTTGAAGGCGCAACTGGGCGACAAGGAATACAAGATCGCCCACATCCTCGTTGAAAACGAGAGTGATGCCAAGACCATCATCGCCGATCTGCAAAAAGGCAAGAAATTCGCCGACATCGCCAAGGAAAAATCGAAGGATCCGGGTTCCAAGGAAAGAGGCGGCGACCTCGGCTGGAATACCCCGGGCAGCTTCGTCAAACCGTTTGCCGACGCGTTGCCGGCTATCGGAAAGGGCAAGTTCACCCCGACACCGATACAAAGCCAGTACGGCTGGCATGTGATCACGGTTGAGGATGTGCGCGACACCATGCTGCCGCCGTTTGAGGAAGCAAAGTCGCAACTACAGCAACGGGCGCAAGCGCAGTGGATGGAAAAATATTTCAAGGAATTGCGCAGCAAAGCCGGCGTATAACCCGCGCTGTCCAACCCGTCTGACAAAAAAGCAGGCATGTGAATGCCTGCTTTTGTTATGGCCGCAGATTCAGCTTCGCTTCTTGCAAAACGATGAAACGCTGACTGTAAAATCGGAGTCCTCCGGCGTTCAGACCGCTTTTCTCCAGGAGCCCTCATGTCGCTCAATCCCACGCAACGCTTCACCGACCGCGTCGCCGACTACATCCGCTACCGCCCCGGCTATCCGGCGGAATTGATTCCCTTTCTTCACGAAACCTGCGCGATTCCCGCACAAGCCGAGGTCGCCGATATCGGCGCCGGCACCGGAATTTCGAGCAAGTTACTGCTTGATGCCGGGCATCCGGTCCTCGCCGTCGAGCCAAACGATGCGATGCGCCAGGCCGCTGATCAATGGCTGTCCGCTTATCCCGGCTATTCGAGCATTGCCGCCTCTGCCGAGCAAACCACCTTGCCCGACGCCAGCGTCGATCTGGTCGTTGCCGCGCAAGCTTTTCACTGGTTCGACCGCGATCTGGCCCGCCGCGAATTTTCCCGTATTCTGCGTCCCGGCGGTCTGGCGGCGCTGTTCTGGAACAGCCGTCTGCTCGACGGCAGCGTCTTTTTGCGCGGCTATGAAATGTTGCTGCAAACCTATGGCCTCGATTACAACGCGATCGCCGAAAGCTACCGTGACGATGCCGACATGCGGCGCTGGTTTGGCTCAGGCCTGCGGCACATCGGCCATTTCCATCATGCGCAAAAACTGGATTTCGACGGTCTGCGCGGTCGCCTGTTGTCCTCTTCGTACGCGCCCAAAGCCGAACATCCCAACCACGCGCCGGCATTGCAAGCGCTCAAATCTTTGTTCGACGCCACCGCCCGGCAGGGGGTTGTCGATTTTGAATACGATACCCGGATTTACGTTGGGACGCTGTGATTCGGATTTGCCCGCGCGTTCATTTGCGCTTCGGCTCAACGCTCACTGTCCAAAATCCGATGGCCGGTTTCCGACATTTCCAGATACGGGCCGCCGGTTCGCCAATCGGGCAGCACGATACGCTCCCGTTCGCGTCCATGAACCTCGAAGCGGCAGATCGCGGGGCGATGGGTGTGACCGTGAATCATCCGGTCTGCATCATGCTCGAGCAGGCAAGCGGCCACGGCATCCCGATTCACGTCCGTCTGATATTCGGGCTTGTTCTGAACCTTGCTCCTGCTGCGGCGGCGAAAACACCAGGCAACCCAGCGCCGTAGAAAATACGGCAACGCCAGATATTGCCGGATTCGCGTCGGCGTACGCCAGAAACGGCGCGCCGCCTGATAGTCCGCGTCGTCGGTGCACAAGGCGTCACCATGCGTCAGCACCGTCCGCACCCCGTGAAGGTCGAGCACATGAGGGTCGGGGAGCAGGGTAATGCGCGCCTCGTGCGCGAAGCGTTCGCCGATCAGAAAATCGCGGTTGCCGTGCTGCAAAAAAACCGGCACCCCCGCCTCCGCGACCCCAGCCAGATGGCGCGCGATGTCTTGATAGTATGGCTCACGCAACTGGTCGTCGCCCAGCCAGTAATCGAACAAATCGCCGAGAATGTAAACGCCACCCGCTTGCCGCGCCGGACCGGCGCAAAACGTTTCAAAGCCGCGCGTCAGCAGCGCTTGCTGCGGCGACAAATGCAAATCCGAAAGAAGCAGGGTCGAAGGCACGAGACAGAAATCAACAAATTACCGAACCATGATCCCCACAGCCGTGGGGTCAAACACGGCTGAGTCCATGTCGCTTCGACAGATCAGGCGATTACCTCAATGCTCTTGATGACGACATCGCGTTTCGGCACGTCCTGATGAAAACCGACGTTGCCCGTCGGCTGCATCTTGATTTCATCGATGACGCTTTCGCCTTCGATCACCTTTCCGAACACGCAATACCCCCAGCCCTGCGGCGTGGCGCTCTTGAAATCCAGAAACGCGTTGTCCTGAACGTTGATGAAAAACTGCGCGGTCGCCGAGTGCGGGTCGGTCGTGCGCGCCATCGCCACCGAATACATCTCGTTCTTGAGCTTGTTGTTGGCTTCGTTATCGACCGGATCGTGCGTCGGCTTTTCCTGCATCCCCGGCAGGAAACCGCCGCCCTGAATCATGAAATTGCTGATGACGCGGTGAAAAACGGTGCCGTTGTAGTGACCCTCATTCACATATTGCAGAAAGTTGGCGACCGTTTTCGGCGCCTGCTTGGCGTTCAACTCCATCGTGAAATCGCCGTAATTGGTACATACCCGGACACACGAATTTTTCATGACGAAACCCCTGTTCTTTCTAATCTTTCAGCAGCAAATCGGCTTACTTCCCTGCCGCGCCTTTGTCTCCGGCTTCGACGACAGCCGCCTTCCGGATCACGACCGCCGTTTTGGGCACATTGCCATGGCCGCCCTGCATTCCGGTTTCCACCTTGGCGATCTTGTTGACCACGTCCATCCCTTCGATCACTTTGCCGAACACGGTGTAGCCGTACCCCTGCGGCGTCGAAGCGGTGTAATCGAGCGACTTGTTGTCAGCGACGTTGATGAAAAACTGCGCCGTCGCCGAATTCGGATCGGAGGTGCGCGCCATCGCGATGGTGCCGATGGTGTTCTTGACGCCCGCTTTCTGGTTTTCCGGCCCTTCGTTGGCCACCGGCGCCCGGGTCGGCTTTTGCTGAAGTTTGTCGTCGAAACCGCCCCCCTGGATCATGAACCCGTCGATCACCCGATGAAACTGCGTACCGTCATAGAACCCGGATTTGACATATTCGAGGAAATTGTCGACCGTCTTCGGCGCTGCCTGCGGGAAAAGCTCCAGCTTGACCTTGCCCATCGTCGTATCAAACTCCACCTGCGGCCCAGCCGCCATCGCCGCGCTTATCGCCAGAAAAAAAGACGTCACACCGGCCCACCAATAACGCTTCATCATTCCGTTTCTCCAAAAAACCGGGGGGTCCCCCGCGCAAAACCGTAAACTATCATGATACGGCATCACCGCAGCCGCGTCATTAACATTTGACACAATTCAGCCCGCTGATTCAAACCCGCTTGGCCAACGCCACGGCGCGTCCCAGATAGGTCGCCGGCGTCAGCGTCTTCAGTTGCGCCTTCACCGTTTCGGGCAATGCCAGACCATCGATAAACGCATGCAGCGTTTCGCGTGTCATGCCCTTCTTGCCGCGCGTCAGCTCCTTCAGCTTTTCATAGGGATGCGCAATGCCGTAGCGCCGCATGACCGTCTGAATCGGCTCGGCCAACACTTCCCAGCACTGGTCGAGGTCTTCGGCCAGCCGTGCCGGATTGGCCTCCAGTTTCGCCAGCCCGACCCGCAACGTGCTCCAGCCCAACAGCGTGTGACCCAGCGCTACGCCCATGTTTCGCAACACCGTCGAATCGGTCAGATCGCGTTGCCAGCGCGACACCGGCAACTTTTCAGCCAGATGCCGCAGCAGCGCATTGGCGATACCGAGATTGCCCTCGGAATTTTCGAAATCGATCGGATTGACTTTGTGCGGCATCGTTGACGAACCGACCTCGCCCTCTTTCATCTTCTGCTTGAAATAACCGAGCGAAATGTATCCCCACACATCGCGGTTGAAGTCGATCAGGACGGTGTTGAGACGCGCCAGCGCATCGAACAGCGCGGCGATGCCGTCGTGCGGCTCAATCTGCGTGGTGTAGCCATGAAACACCAGCCCCTGGTGCTCGATGAAGCGACGTGACAGCGCCTCCCAATCCACTTCGGGATATGCCGCCAGATGCGCGTTGTAATTGCCGACCGCGCCATTGCATTTGGCGCGTAGCGGCGCCCGCTCGACTTCGACCATCGCCTGCTCCAGGCGCACGCAAAAATTCGCCATCTCCTTGCCCAGCGTCGTCGGCGTCGCCGGTTGCCCATGCGTGCGCGACAACATCGGCAGCTCGGCCAGCGCATGCGCAAGACTGCGAACGTCACCGATCAGTTCGCGCAAAACCGGCAATAACGCCTGCTCGCGCGCGTCCTTGAGCGCGCGAGCCTGCGCGATGTTGTTGATGTCTTCCGAGGTACAGGCAAAATGAAAAAATTCCTCGACCTCGGAGACTTCCGGATGCGGCTTGAAGCGCTCCTTCAGCCAGTATTCGACCGCCTTCACGTCGTGGTTGGTCGTGCGCTCGATGGTCTTGACCCGCTCCGCGTCTTCGACCGAAAAACGCTCGCCGACTTCCCGCATCAAAAACAGCGTCCCCTGCGAAAACGTCGGCACCTCGGTGATGCCGGGCGCCTCCGACAACGCCTGCAGCCACGCCAACTCAACTTGTATCCGGTAACGGATCAGCGCGAATTCGCTGAAACAGGCTCGCAACGCTTCCACTTTTTTCTCGTAACGACCATCCAGCGGCGACAGCGCCAACAGCGCGTGATGAATATCCGATGTTGACATCGTTATTTCCCTTTCCTGCTTATCGTCATTGGTATGCCCACTTTCATCATTCTACGCGAGCCATCCCGCAATGATCTTGTCCGCAGCGTCAATGCCGCGGCGCGCCGTCGCCGAAAACTCGATAACCGTGACTCCGCCGGTGCTGTTCCCGTCATAGTCCCGCAAGGCTCGCTCGATTCCGGCCAGCGCCCGGTGACGCTCCTGCATCTTCAGCTTGTCGGACTTGGTCGCCAGCAGCAACACCGGTCGGCCCGACCGCATGAATACTTCGAGCACCGGCCAGTCCAGATCGGTAATGCCGCGCCGAATGTCGGTCACCAGCACCAGCGCCGTCAGCGTTTGCCGCTCCGTCACATAGCGCCATAGAAATTCCTGCCAGACATCCTTGGTCTCCCGCGCCACCGCCGCATAGCCGTAGCCGGGAAGATCGACGGCGTACGCACCGCTGCGCATCTGAAAAAAATTGATTTGCTGCGTCCGCCCCGGCGTCCGCGACGCGAAGGCCAGGCGCGTCCGTCGCGCCAGCGCGTTGATCGCGCTCGATTTGCCGGCGTTCGAACGACCGGCAAAAGCGATTTCGATCGGCCCCGGCGGCGGCAACTGCGTCCACTGCGCCGCGCCCGTCACAAACACCGCCTCCAGCAACGGCGGCATCGGCTGCCCGTCCCGGCTCGGCCGCTCTTCTTCGCTCTGTTCGCGCTGGTCGCCTGACTGCATCATCCGATCATCCGTTTCTGTTCTGTCGAGGCGCTATCTTACCTTCATCCGCTCCACCCGCGCCTTGCCTCGGTGACGGTATCGTTTGTGTGCACCCCCACGGCTAGAGCGGTTTTGGTTCAAATGCTTACACTTTTTCCCTCCCCCCCTCGAGGTAGATTGTTCACTTTATATTGATATTGTACTGTTTACGATGAAAGAACAATAGCAACGTATCGTTCAATGCCTCAAAGCTTTTACTGTATCTTTTACTTTTCCTGTTAAATCTGGCA
>JAIRJZ010000088.1 GCA_031260355.1 Burkholderiales bacterium | reverse complement strand
GCGTACTGCCTCGGCTTTACTCCCCCCGGAGTAGATGAAATCGAGCACACGTGCTCGCAGGTCTGCGCTATAGGTCATGCTTTATTATATGTCTATTTGTATAAGCGATCCACTATAGTTTTTCAGGGCTTTCGTTCTTTCCGCCACCGCCTGTTCGTACAGCGGCATCACGATTTGGGCGTAACGTTCCAGATCGGCTTGGCGGCTTTCGCTCGACGGATGGGTTGACAGGAAGGGCGGCACACCGGCCGATCCCGCCTGCGCCATTTTCTGCCACAGTGAAATCGCTGCTTTCGGATGGTAAGCGGCGCGCGCCGCCAGCTCGACACCGATACGATCGGATTCGGTTTCCATTTCTCGGGAATTGGGCAGTTGAAACATGACGGTATATAACAATCCGCCGGCGGTGGAATAGCCGCTGCCCGCCAAGGCGCCGAGTACGCCCAGGCCGACATTGGCAACCGCGATCTCCGACGCTTTTTCCCACGAATGCTCTCGCAGCGCGTGGGCGATTTCGTGTCCGGTCACCGCTGCCACCTCGTCGTCGGACAGCTTCAACCGGTCAATCATCCCGGAGTAAATGGCGATCTTGCCGCCGGGCATACACCAGGCGTTAAGCTCTTCGGACTGGATGACGTTTATTTCCCAATCCCACTGCTTGGCATCAGGCCGAAATACCGGCGTCTGCTCAATCAGCCTCGCCGCAATCGCGCGCACTTTTTCGGTCATCGCCGGATCGGCGTTGACCGCTTTGTCGGCCTCTTTGAGGGTCTGGGCGTATTGCAATGACGCCTGACGCGCCAGATCGTCACGGTTGACCAGCGATGAAACCCTCTGGACACGGTCGATTCCCACGGTGCCGGTCTGCGTCGTCTGCACGGTCTGGCAACCCGTCGCCAGAACGGCAAGCAGCGCGCACAACCCGCAGCGTAAAAAAACTTGGTATCGAAGCGAAAACATGACCTCCCCCTGGATTGAACCCGATCACCGGGAGCCAACCACAAAAAGCCGCATCGCCCCGGTCACTTTCGACAGTGATGATACCGAAAAAGCGCCGCGGGAAACCGCTCCCATGACGCCGGGTAAAATCCTAACGCAATGTAAATTGCCGCATTGCTTTCCGGTAGTTGACGCGCCCCCGTTGCTTTTCCTTTTTTCGCCGCCATCTATCTGGCGAATGGCCGCCGTCTTTGTCAAAACGCTGTATTATCACAAGTCGGCCAAATCACCCCCACCCAAGGAGAGTTCATGAAGCGGGTCTTTTTACTTATCGCCACCAACTTCGCAGTAATGCTCGTGTTACTGGTCGTCTGCTCGCTGCTGGGTGTCGATCGTTTCTTGACGGAAGAAGGGCTTAACCTTTCGCTCTTGTTGGCCTTCTCGGCCGTTATCGGTTTCGGCGGTGCTTTCATTTCGCTGCTGATGTCGAAATTCATTGCCAAGCGCTCGGTCGGCGCCCATGTCATCGACACGCCGCGGAACGAGACCGAGGCCTGGCTGGTGCAAACCGTCACCAAACTGGCGCAACGCGCCGAGATCGGCATGCCGGAAGTCGCGATTTACGAAGGCCCGCCGAATGCTTTTGCCACCGGCGCCCGCCGCGATGCGTCACTGGTGGCGGTGTCCACCGGCTTGTTGCAGAGCATGAGCCGCAGCGAAGTCGAGGCCGTGCTCGGCCATGAAGTCGCGCACGTCGCCAACGGCGATATGGTGACGCTGACGCTGATTCAGGGCGTTCTCAACACTTTTGTGTTCTTCCTGGCGCGGGTCATCGGTTTTGTCGTCGATAAGGCGATTTTCCGAACCGAGCGCGGTGTCGGCCCGGGCTACATGATTACCGTCATCCTCTGCCAAATCGTGCTCGGCATTCTGGCGAGCGTCATCGTGGCGTATTTCTCGCGGCGGCGTGAATTCCGCGCCGACGCCGGCGCCACAACGTATCTGGGTCAACCGCAATCGATGATCGACGCGCTGCGCCGGCTGGGCGGTCTGGAAACCGCCGAACTGCCGGAAACGATGAAGGCGGCGGGAATTGCCGGCGGCAAACTGTCGTCGCTGTTCGCGACGCACCCGCCGATCGAAGCGCGGATCGCGGCGTTGCAAGGGCGCGATTTGCCGTAAGAACTGCGAAGCAAGAAAGTCTTTTTAGCCACAAAGAACGCATAGAGCTCAAAGGGTTTTCTTTGCGTCTTTTGCGTTCTTTGTGGTTCGCGGCTCCGTGTTTACTCCACGTCCTCTCGTTCTTCCGACACGGCGACAGGCGTTCCCCGACCGTTGTTGTCGAGTGTGCCGAGATAGTGCGCCTCCGCCGTCGAAAACAGCAGGTCGATATGGCCTAACGACACCCGGATCGGCGTCCCCGGAACAACGGTGTTCGGCAAATCCGGGAGCGAGAGGTTAAGCGGGATGTCGCGCAACCGCGCGCCGTTCTCGCGGGTAACGATCGCGTCAGCGTTAACCGTGTTTTCCTGCAACAGCCAGCGCAAGCACCAGTAGCGCTCCATTTCACTCTGAAACTCGCCGTACTGACGGTACACCGTCTCGAAGTCGGCGATGATGGCGAGCAGTTCGCCGTCGTTGGCCTTGAGCGGCGGCGTTTCACCGCGTAGCGCAGCGAGCAGTTGCCGCTGATTGACGAGGTCGCTGTAACGCCGCAACGGCGAGGTCGCCCATAAATAATGGGAAACGCCCAGCCCCTGATGTTCGCCTGGCCTCGTATTCATCTTGACGCGACCGTTGCTCTGAATGCGGTAAATGCCGGCCATGTTGTGGTCGGCGAGCCACTGCCCCCAACGGTTGTTGACGAAAATGGCACACTCGGCAATCAGCCTGTCGAGCGGCGAGCCGCGCAGACGCGGCACAACCGAAATGCGTCCTTCCGGCGTCGTTTCCCAATCGACGTAAAAAGAAAATTCGATGCGCGGGATTTCATTCTTGCCGCGAACATCCGCCTGTTGCCGGGCAAAACGCCACAACGCACGCAGCGTTTCCGTATGCGGCGGGTCGGCGGGCGAGACTTCGCGCGTGAACGCGTCATCGATTTCATCAAGCCGCAGGTTGGCGGCGACGGAAATGCGGTTCAACCGGGTTTCCTGATGCAGCAACGCTCCCTCTGCGTCGAGCGTCACATACAGCGACAACGCCGCCGGCGTCGTCCCTTCCGCCAGCGTGAACGCCTCAACGACGGCATCGGGCAACATGGTGATCTTGCGCCCCGGCATATAAACGGTGGACAAGCGGTTGCGGGCAATGGCGTCGAGCGGTGCGCCGTGCAGCAGCGTCAACCCCGGGCAGGCAATGTGCAAGCCAATTTCGGTTTGCCCGTTATCGAGCAAGCGCACCGAAAACGCATCGTCGAACTCCGTCGTCGTCGCATCGTCGATCGTGATCGCCTGCACATCGTCGAACGGCAATTCCGGCAATTCCGGCAGCGCTCCGTAAGAAGGAAACGCCGTGCCGCGCGGAAACGCATGCGCCAGAAAACGGTTGAAATGGTATTCATGCGTTGACGGCAGCGCGCCGCAGGCTTGCGCCAATACGACCGGATGCATTTTCAGCGTCTCACAGGCAGATGCGAACGCCTTGTATTCCAGCGTGGCTTTATCCGGCGTGTAGAGCAACATCGACAACTTGTCGCGTAGCGCATCGGGCATCCGCTTCTCGCACAGTTCCCGACGCCAGGCTTCACTCTGCTCCGCTTCGCGCGCCTTGCGTTCAAGAGAGGCGCGGGCAGCCGTCAGCGCCTCGGGCGGCGCTTTTTTGTAGCGGCCGCGTCCTTTTTTGTAGAAATACATCGGCGCGCCGTGCAGCGCCATCGCGATCGCCATCGCCTGCGGCGGCAACGGTTCGGCGCCGAAGTAGTCTCGCGCCAGCTCTTCAAAACCGAATTCGCTTTCGCCGCAGACGTCCCATAAAAAATCGAGGTCAAGCTCGGCGCGCAAACGCTGCGCTTCGTGTAAAGCGTCGGTCGCCGAAGGAGAAGCGAAGCGGAACAGGACGCGATCACCGCGAACCTTGAGGCGGCGGGCGCTGGGCAATTCAACCTGCATCGACGCCGGCTGCTCGGAGAGAAGCGTCCCCGCTTTTAATTGTCCATCATCCTCAAAAAAAACGTGCATGATCCGGCATCCCAAAGGCAGCGTGTGTTATTGCTGCGGCGCGCATTATAACAGCCCGAATTTTCGGCGGTTTTCCCGGCTCGATGACGGCTTTCGCTCGCATAACGGTTCCTGTTTTCCGCCCGCTCCCATCGTACTGAAAAAAACAGCGCCGACGAAGCGGCGCTGCTGGTTGCTTTTCGGGATCCGGTTTATTACTTCTTGGCCGGAGCCTTCTTCGCGGGAGCAGAGGCGGGGGCGGGCGCTTTCTTCGTGGGGGCAGGGGCAGGCGCTTCCTGTTGTACCTGCAAGCCGCCGCGCCCGGTTCCCAGGCCGCCTTCGACGGTCTGCATCTTGTAGTTGCGCACAGCTCTGACGATGTTGTTGAAAGCATCGGTAAGTGCCGCGGCAATCACTTTGCCCTCGGCCGTATTGGTGTAGCCGCCGAGGCTGCCGCCGGCACGACCGCCGAAGACTGCCCCCATCGCGCCGAAATCGGTGTTTTTGGCGCTGCCCTCGGCAGCGGCGAGTTGCACGCCGGAGCGGTTGTCAATCAGCGTCAGCAGCGTACTGGCTTCCTTGAAATTGACGCTGCCCGCCACCCCGGCAAGCGCCCTCCCGCTACCGCCGCCGATCAAACCGGCAATGCCCGCGCCGATGCCTCCGGCGTTGTTGTTGCTGAAGGTGATTGAAGGGCTTAACGAATAATCGGCAGATACCATTTGTCCTTTGCCGAAGTTGGAACTTTGACGCAGTTCGCCGGATTGCGCCAGCGCACGTTCCTGCATCATATTGTCCATCGCGCGGCCGCGCTCGACGACCACGAAACAGTTGGATTGCTGCGCCAGCAGTTTGAGCACCGGCGCTGTCGATCCCAGCTTGTGTTCGTTAAGCGTCCGGTACCAAGGCGCGTTGACATCTTCGACGAGCGTCATGGTTCCCAGCGCTTGGTCGCACCTCTCAAGCGCCGCGTTTGCGCCCTGCGCCTCGGAACCGCCGGCGGACCCGGTCGCTGCCGTCTTCGCGCTCTGCGAACCCATATCCATGCTCGAGCAGCCCGTCACGATCAGCAACGAGGCAAACGCCGCCAGAAACGAGAGTGTTTTGTTGAAAGGTGAATTCACGTTAACCTCCTGATTGAAATATGAAACAGAAAGCACCGCCACGAATGAACTTCGGCGAAACACAAAAACTTGATTTTTCCCTGCCCCCCCCTTGCTTCACCCGACCGATACAAAAAGCCCTGTTTTCAGGCGGAAAAGTGTTACAGCAAGAAAGATTGTAGCACAATGGGTTTGAAAACGCTGTGCAGAAACCCTCCTCCAACGCGGTTTGCCGCCAGGGCGTTTGTCCTTTGACAAACCTCTGTCATTCCGCAACAAAAGGCGGACGCCGCCATTCGTCGCGCCCGCCCATGATCCGAATTTTCGGATTGAATTATTTCTTCAGCTTGACGACATCGCCTTTCAAGGCAACACCAGACATAGCGGCGCCTATATAGCATTCGAATTGATCCACGCTTTTGAAGCTGTTCTTCTTGAAATAACTTTCAATGTTGATAACCGCATTGCCGCCTTCTTTGCGAGCACGCTCTTGAAGCTGAACCAATGCCGACAACATTGTCCAATAACACACTTCCTCTGCGCTCTTGTCGCCTTTGTTGCTTTTCTTGTTAGTGACCACGCCTTTGGCCAATGTTCCCTCGATCACAGGGAGCGGCTGGTCACCAAAGTAGAACTTGATGTCGTCGCCGAGTTTTCCTTGGCTCTTGCCCATTTCAACAGCCTCTTTGGTCGAAAAGAGGTGCTTGGTATCGCGAGCCTGAACGCCAGAAAAACTTAATGACAAAGAAACAAGCAGCGCCGTAACAACAGTAACTTTCATGGGGGTTTTCATGGTTTTTCCTGATGAGCGCAAAAATCAATTTCACCTTTTTAAAATCAGCAACGAGTTAACGCCACCAAATATCACTCAACACACCGGATCACTTTTTCAGCTTGACGACATCGCCTTTCAAGGCAACACCGGCCATGATGTTGCCGGCGTGGCATTCGAATTTATCCGCGCTCTTGAAACTTTTTTTCTTGTAATAGCTTTCGACGTTGATAACGGCATTGCCGCCATCGTTGCGAGCGCGCTCCTGAAGCTGAATCAGCGCCGACAGCATGGCCACATTGCATGCCTCTTCATCGCTCTTGTTGGCGCTGTTGGTTTTCTTGTTGGTGACAACGCCTTTGGCCAACGTTGCCTCGACCGCAGGATGCGGTTGGCCGCTGAAGTGGAGCTTGATGTCGTTGCCGAGTTGCCATTTGCCGTCTTTGGCCTTGCCGATTTCGATAGCGTTTTTAATCGGCAGATAATGCGTCGTGTCACGCGCCTGAGCGCTCGTCGCGCATAGAGTCAAAGAAACCAACAGGGCGACAGCAATTTTTACGGTGGTTTTCATTGGTTCTCCTTCATGGGGCAAATAAAAAGAGGCAAGCGAAAAAAATCAGTTCGGCCTTTTGAAGATCAACGAGGTATTGATGCCGCCGAATGCAAAGTTGTTACTCATCGTGTATTCGCAATCCAGGGCGCGACCATCGCCGCGCACATAATCGAGCGGCGCGCAACGCGGGTCAACCTGATCCAGGTTCAGCGTCGGCGCAAACCAGCCTGTTCGCATCATTTCGATCGTCAGCCATGCCTCGAGGGCGCCGGCCGCGCCTAAAGTATGCCCCATATAACTCTTCAACGACGAGATAGGCATCTTTTCGCCGAAATTGGTATGGGTAGCGATACTTTCCGCGATATCGCCCAACTCGGTGGCCGTACCGTGGCCGTTGACGTAACCGATAGCGCTTGGCGGGAGGACGGCATCGTCCAGCGCCAGCCGGATGGCTCTCGCCATCGTTTCGGCCTGCGGCTGGGTGACATGGGCGCCGTCGCAGTTGGTGCCGAAGCCGACGATCTCGGCGACCATCCGGGCGCCGCGGGCGCGGGCGTGTTCAAACTCTTCGAGAATCAGCGTCCCAGCGCCTTCGCCGATCACCAGCCCGTCGCGGTCGCGATCATACGGGCGCGGCGTCGTCGCTGGCGCGTCGTTGCGGGTGCTGGTGGCAAACAAGGTGTCGAAAACCGCCGCTTCCGAAGCGCAAAGCTCTTCGGCGCCGCCGGCGATCATCACGTCGGCGTGACCGTAGCGGATGGCCTCGTAGGCATAGCCAATGCCCTGGCTGCCGGAAGTGCAGGCGCTCGAGGTGGTGATGACCCGGCCGGTCAGCCCGAAAAAGACAGCGATATTGACCGGCGCGGTGTGCGCCATCATCCGCAGATAGCTGTTGGCGGTGATGCCTTCGAGCGTGCGGTCTTGGAGCAGCCGCAGGAAATTGGCGACGGCAGCGGGTTCGCCGGTCGAAGAGCCATAGGACACACCAGCGCGCCCCGAGGCCAACACCGGATGCCCAGTCAAGCCGGCGTCGGCAAGCGCCCACTCACTGGCGAGACACGCCATCAACGCAACCCTGCCCATGCTGCGGGTACGTTTGCGGGGGTAGCGTTCCATCGGCAGCTCAAATGGCGCTGCGGGTGCGCCGAGGCGGGTATTGAGGCCAGTGATGTCGGCCCATTCGCCCATCGTGCGAACAGCATTCTGCCGGGCACGCAACGCACGTTCGACATCCGGCCAGTTGTTGCCGATGGGGCTGATGCCGGCCATGCCGGTGACGACGACACGGCGGCGGCTCATAGCATCCCTCCATCGACGGCGATCACCTGCCGGGTAATGTACGCGGCTTCGTCGCGCATCAGAAAGGCGACGGCGGCGGCAACTTCTTCGGGGCGACCCATACGCCGCACAGGAATCATCGCCAGCGCGTGTTCGACCACTTCCGGCGGCACCATTTCGGTATCGATCAAGCCGGGCGCGACGCAGTTGACGGTGATCTGTCGCTTTGCCAGTTCCAGCGCCAGCGCCTTGGTGGCGCCGATAATCCCGGCCTTAGCGGCGCTGTAATTGACCTGCCCGCGGTTACCGGCGATGCCGGAAACCGACGACAGTGTGACGATGCGACCGGGACGACGCGCCTGCACCAGCGGCATGATCAGCGGGTGCAGCACGTTGTAAAAACTGTCGAGATTGGTTTCGAGCACCCGATCCCAGTCGGCGCCCGGCATCGCCGGAAAAGCGTTGTCGGCGGTGATCCCGGCATTGCACACCACGCCGTAATAAATGCCATGCGCGGCGATATCGGTTTCCAGCGCCTGTTTTGCCGCCTCACGGTCGGCAATATCGAACATCAGCAACCGCGCCTGCCGTCCTTGCGCCGCAATGGTTTCGATGACGGCTTCAGCCTGCTCGCGTCGGCTGCGACAGTGGACGACGATGTCGAATCCGTCCTGCGCCAGCCGCACGGCGATGGCGCGGCCTATCCCCCGGCTGGCGCCGGTAACAAGAATGGTTTTAGGGGAGAGGGCGGACATACCAATATCGAGCAGTGGGGAACGTCATTGTAGCGCCGAAGGTTCCTCGCCGGAAACGGACGCCTGTTGCAGATAAGCGTCTAGGTCGTCGGGCTGAAACACCAGCAATGTCGCTTCGGCAAGCAAGGCGCCGCCGGCATCGTGCAGCGTGCAGCGCATCGCCACCAACCCGTCATCGTTCATCAGTTCCGTTTCGGCGGTCACGCGTAGCACCTCGCCCGCCCGAAACTGCGGCACATGGCTTCGGTAATGGCGCGCCCCGACCAGAAAACCGATTTTGACCGGCAACCGTTTCTCCAGCGCCCGCCAGCCGGCCAAAACACCGACAGTCTGCGCCATGTATTCGACACCGACCCAGCCGGGAACGGCAGCGCCGTCGCAGAACGGGCTGTCCACTTGGAGCGTGACTTCGCAAACGATGCGCGATTCGGCGGCTTCGACGACGCGGTCGAGCAGCAGCATCGGCGGACGGTGCGGCAGATAGTCGGTGATCGGACGGTAATTCATGATGCGCGCCTTACGCCCTTTTCAACAGCAGCGCCGCATTGCTGCCGCCGAACGCGAACGAGGTGGACAGCGCCGCCCGTACCGGCGAGGCCGCGCACGTCCCCGGCGCGACCAGCAACAACGGCGGATTGTCCAGATCCTGTACGCCATCCCACCGGTGCGGCGGCAAGCGATGGGCGCTGTCGGTCAAGGTCAGCCAGGTCAGCGCGGCTTCCAGCGCCCCGGCAGCCCCCAGTGTGTGGCCGGTCAGCGGCTTGGTGCTGCTGGCCGGGCAACCCGGGAAGAGCCGTGAAACGACGCGGCTTTCCATCGCGTCGTTGTGCTGGGTGGCGGTACCGTGCAGGTTGACGTAGCCGACCTCATCGACCGAGCAACCGGCACGGGTCAGCGCTTCGAGGATGGCGGCGGTAGCCCCCGCTCCCTCAGGGTCAGGCGCCGAGATGTGATAGCCGTCGGACGTTTCGCCCCACCCGGCCAGCGTAACCGCATTTCTGTCCTCGCCGGTTTGCCGTCGCATCAGAAACAATGCCGCCGCTTCGCCGATATTGATGCCGCAACGGTTGGCCGAGAAAGGCAAGCAGGGCGCCTCGCTGACCGCTTCGAGCGAAGCGAAGCCGGCGACGGTAAAACGGGCAAGCGTATCGACGCCACCGGCTATCACCAGATCGGCCAGACCGGCGCGCAACAAGCGGGCGCCGCTGATCAACGCCTTGGCGCTCGACGTGCAGGCGGTTGAAACGCTGTACGTTGGGCCTGTACAACCGAGGCGCTCGGCAAGCATCCGGGCTGGTGAGCCGAGTTCCTGCTGGCTGTAGTGAAAATCGTCGGGAAGCTGTTGGGTTTTGTGGCAAAACCGAACAGCGGCATCGCTTTCGGCGATGCCCGACGTGCTGGTGCCGAGAATCACGGCGATGCGGTGCGCCGGAACGTCGCGCGTCAATTCCCGGAACGAGGTTTCGATTTGCGCAAACGCCGCCAACAGCACTGCATTGTTGCGCGACCTCTGGGAGATCGGCAGTCCATCGAGTAACGGCAATGGTGTCTCGACATGGCCGAGCATCAGGGTTCGCCCCGGACTGTAGCCGTCGCTGTAGCGCATCCCCGGGCTGCGCCCCGAGAACAGCGCTTCGCGAACACGCTCCGCCCCGTCGCCCAGCGCACAAGCGATTGCCGGCGGCAGCAAAACGATCGGGCTAGGGCGCATCCGTTGTCACCTCGTGGTTGTCGATCGTCAATTGATAGCGCAACACATGGTTGTCGAGCACGACGCGCCCCCGCCAAAGCGAACCTTCGACATAACGAATGGAAATGGCCGGCGCCCCGTCTTGAAACACCTGCCGTGTTTCCTGTTCGTCGCGAACCGTCCAGCCGTTCGGCAGCGCAGCGCGCAACGCTTCGACCGGTGCATGCGCCAACAGCAAATCGTTGACGATGCGCGCGGCAGACAGTCCGCCGGGTAGCGGCTGCGTCTCGGTAATTTTTTCGCCGTCGTAATCAAAGCTGAACAGCCGGGCGCCGAACGCCAAGCCGATCACCGTCAACGAGCCGGTTTTGATGTCCAGCACCGCCTCCAGCGTTTTCTGCTCGCCTGGCCAGGCGACCGTCAACCGTTGTTCAACCGTCCGCGCCCCGAGCGTTGCCGGCGCTATTTTCAGCAACGGCAAGCCGCCGGCAAGCCAGAAAGAAGCGCAAGCGGTCAGCCCCAGCGCCGTTAGCAGAACAAAACTCGCGCGGGCATCGCGCCAGCGCACAGACGGCCTCCTGCGGCAACCTCCATTGGGCGTCACCAGGGACGATGAGGTCAGGGGTTTCATGCTTCTCACATCTACGGGTAACACATTGTAGCAGCGGTTCAAGCGCTGTCGGAGACGGCAAACGACCCCGTCGCCACGCGCGGGCGAAGTCAAACCTCGACGTTGTCGATCAGCCGCGTCATTCCCAAGCGGGCGGCGGCAAGCACGACCAACGGCTCTCCCGTATCCTTCGGCGCTTGCAAGTCGGCGCGACGACGCACGGTCAGGTAATCCGGCATCCAGCCGTGCCGCTCCAGCTCGGAGAGCGCGGCAGCCTCGATACGGGAAAAATCGCGGGCGCCGTTGCGCACGGCTTCGGCGACAGCGGTGAGTTGCCGGTACAGCCTCGGCGCTTCGGCGCGCTCCGCCGTCGACAGGTAACCGTTACGCGAAGATTGCGCCAAGCCGTCGACGGCGCGTACCGTATCCAAGGCAATGATCTCGATGGGCAAGGCCAGCTCGCTTACCATGTTTTTCAACACGATGAGTTGCTGATAATCCTTCTTGCCGAACAGCGCCACCTCGGGTCGGACGATGTTGAAGAGCTTGAGCACGACGGTCGCCACGCCCCGGAAATGGCCGGGGCGGAAAGCGCCTTCGAGGATATCGGCGATTTCCGGATCGGGTTCGACATGGTAGCGCTGCGGCTGCGGGTACATCTCGGCTTCGTTCGGCGCGAACAGGTGATCAACCCCGGCGGCGGCGAGCTGTTCGCCATCGGCCTCGAACGTGCGCGGGTATTGATCGAAGTCTTCGCCTTGGCCGAATTGCAGACGATTGACGAAGATGCTGGCGATAACGGTGTCCACCTGTTGGCGGGCGGCGCGCATGAGCGCGAGATGCCCGTCGTGCAGATTGCCCATCGTGGGAACGAGCGCAACACATCCAGCGACGGCGCGCGCCTCACGCAAGGAGGCGATGGTGGTGTGGATGTGCATGTTCTGTTCTAAAACGGTTTTGACTCAAGTGAACACTTTCCTGCGAAGGCACGCTGCGCTTCGCTCCCCTCTCCCCTCGAGGGAGAGGGGCTGGGGGAGAGGGGGGGTAAAGGTACGCATCGGAACCAAAACCACCCTAGTAGCCGTGTTCCGGCGCCGGGAAACTGCCGCCCCTGACCGCCGCGACGTAAGCCGTAACGGCTTCCTCAACGGAGGCCGCCCCCTGCATGAAATTGCGCACGAAACGCGCCGTCTTGCCGGGGAAGACGCCGAGCATGTCGTGCATCACCAGCACCTGCCCGTGGCACGCCGGCCCCGCGCCGATGCCGATGGTCGCCATCGTCGTTGTTGCGGCAGTGATCTCTGCGGCCAGCGCAGCGGGAATCATCTCCATCACGAGCAAGGCCGCGCCCGCCTGTTCCAGCGCCCGCGCGTCGGCCTTGAGCCGGGCTGCTCCAGCATCGCTGCGCCCCTGCACACGGTATCCGCCCAGTTGGTGTATCGATTGCGGCGTCAAGCCGATATGGGCGCAGACCGGCACGCCGCGCTCCACCAGAAAACGCACGGTTTCGGCCATCACCTCGCCGCCTTCGAGTTTGACCATCTGCGCCCCGGCGGACATCAGGCGGGCGGCGCTCCGCATCGCCTGCGCCGGGCTTTCCTGATAACTACCGAAGGGCAGGTCACTGAGGACGACGGCGCGCTCCGCGCCCCGCCGCACACATTCGGTGTGATACACCATGTGATCAAGCGTGACCGGCAACGTGTTTTTTTGCCCCTGGATGGTATTGCCGAGCGAATCCCCGACCAGCAGCGCATCGACACCGCAGCGATCGAACAGCGCCGCAAAGCTGGCGTCGTAACAAGTCAGCATGGCGATCTTGCTGCCCTCGGCGCGCATCTTGCCCAGCTCGACAATGGTGGCGACGGCTTTTTCGTCTCGGTGATAAGTCATGGCGGGCTTCCTTTTTTGAGGAAACAGTGTCGGTCAAAACGAGTCTATGTGCAAGCGTGAACGGATGCGTTCACGCTTTGTCTCCCTTATCCTTGTTTGACAAGGTTCGGCTATTTTCCAGCAACTTCACCATGCGATCGAAATCGCTCTCGAATAGTCTGTCCTGCACGATGCGGTATTTCTCGAACTCGGTTTCGGCGTGCAGCTTGGCCTGTTCGTGCGAAATCTTGCCCGACCCGGTAAGAATTTCATTACCGTTGAACTCCAGAAAACCGTCCAGTCGCTTGGCCCAGTCCGC
Source organism: Burkholderiales bacterium (assembly GCA_031260355.1). Classification (GTDB taxonomy): domain Bacteria; phylum Pseudomonadota; class Gammaproteobacteria; order Burkholderiales; family Casimicrobiaceae; genus UBA931. The sequence goes on along the minus strand of JAIRJZ010000088.1, from coordinate 11,657 downwards.
CATCGTCATCGGGATTTTTCGTACCGCTTGCAGTTCGCCGAAGTCCAGATACACCGCGACAATGCGCTCCAGATACGCCAGCTCATCCGCGCTCAGGTAGTTCTTGGCGATAGACACATCAGATTTGACGATCTTGCCGCGTGGAGCGGACTCCCACGAGGTCAACCCCATATGCTGCTTGCCGGCATCGGCGCGCGTCTCGATCACTTCCGCCGCCGTATGCCGGTGCACCGCCCAATGCAGCTTGTTCTGCACCAGCGCGAAAAACTCGCGCGTGGTATGCGCATCGCTGTCGTAGTCAAAGGCGGTGGCATACAAATCCGTCACCTTCTGGTAGAACTTGCGTTCGGACAGGCGAATCTCGCGGATGACTTCCTGTTGCCGCTCGAAATACTCGTCCGTGAACAGGTGGCCTTTTTTCAGGCGCTCCACATCCATCGTCCAGCCCTGGATGGTGTAGTCCTTGACGATCTGCCCCGCCCATTTGCGGAACTGCACCGCGCGTTCGTTCTCGATCTTGAAGCCCACGGCAATGATGGCTTGCAAGTTGTAGTGCTCGACATCTCTTTGCACCTGCCGCTCGCCTTCAGTTTGAACAATTAAGTATTTCTTAATAGTTGCCTCGCGTTCCAATTCACGATCCGCGAAGATACGTTTGAGATGCTGATTGATGGCCGGCACCGATACGTCATAGAGGGTTGCCATCATCTTCTGGGTCAGCCAGACGTTTTCATCCTCATAGCGCATTTCCACGCTGGTTTCTGATCCGCCGGTAGCCGCCACAAAGGTCAGGTATTCCGCCGCCGAGGAGCGAATGATCGAAACTTCTTGCTTCTTTTTTTTCATGTCTCGTCCTCCCCGCCATCACCCAACAAGTCGGGCTCGGCGTTGACTTGTCGCCTGTCTTTCTTTCCCGTTCTTGCGAATTGCGTGATAGCTCCTGACTTCCAGAGTCCGCCTTGCTTTGCTTCAATGGTCTTGCCAAGACCCACCTCGTCAGCGAGGACCACGCCGTTTGAAAGCGGGTTTTGGAAAGCAACGTACTGGCTCTGGTGAGGCGTCAGAAGCGACGGGGTGATCAATGGCGACCTCTTTTGTAGATCTTTCGCCAATTCTCCCACATTAATATGGCATTGGGGCGCTCGGGTGAGGCGCCGCAAAATCCCGCTACCCGCGCCGACAGGAGCCCAATCTACCCCCCAAGATACGCCGCTTTGATTTCCGGCTTGTGCAGCAGTTCTTCGGCGGGGCCCTCGGCGACGATTTCGCCGGTATCCAGCACATAGCCTCTGTCCGCCAGCTTCAGCGCCAGATGCGCGTTCTGCTCCACGATGACGAGGGTGATGCCTTCTTCGGTGTTGAGTTTTTTCAGTGTGCGGAACATCTCGTACATGATGACTGGCGCCAGACCCATGGAAGGCTCATCCAGTAGCAGCACGGTGCATTTCGTCATGAGCGCACGACCGATGGCGAGCATTTGCTGTTCGCCGCCGGAGAGGGTGTCGCTTCTTTGCCGCGCCCGTTCTTCAAGACGCGGAAACAGTTCGAAGATATGGCGGATTTCCTTGTTGATGTCTTCGCCTTTCCGCGACCAGGAAGCCAGTTGCAGGTTTTCCATCACGGTGAGGTTGCCGAAGATGTGGCGTCCCTCGGGAACGAGGGTCATTCGGAGATCCTGGACGATACGATGCGCAGGCACTCGCAAAATGGAGGCGTCGTTGAAGGTGATGTCGCCGGCGGTGACGACGGGGGACTCCAGCCCCTTGAGCCGCATCAACGCCTTGAGGGTGGAGGATTTTCCCGCGCCGTTTGCCCCGATCAAGGTGACGATTTCTCCTTGGTTCACATGGAAGGAGATACCGTGCAATGCTTCGATTTTGCCGTAGGCGGCTTTCAGATTGCTAACGCGTAACATCAGAGTGTCTCGTCTCCCAAGTAGGCTTTGATTACGCCCGGGTGGTTACGAACTTCTTCCGGTGTTCCCGACGCGATGACGCAACCGAAATCGATAACGGTAAGGTGTTGGCACAGACTCATGACAACTTTCATCTGGTGTTCGATCAACCAGATCGACAGTTTGAATTTGTCGTGTATCCAGCGGATGAAGCGAATGAGGTCATCGGCATCGGCTGAATTCAACCCGGCCGCCGGTTCGTCCAGCAAAAGCAGCCGGGGGTCGGTGGTCAGTGCGCGCGCCAGTTCCACACGACGTTGCAGACCGTAGGGCAGGTTCTTCGGCAGTTTCTCGGCGCAGTCCGTCAGATTCATCATTTCCAGCACTTCGCGCGCCCGGTCTTCGATAGCCCTTTCTTCTTTCCAGTACCGTCTTGTGCGAAGGACGGCGCCCCAAAAGCTGTAGCCGAGCTTGGCGGAGCGGGCCAGACGAAGGTTGTCCAGCACGGTCATGTTGTGCCAGAGTCGGATGTTCTGGAATGTCCGCGCGATGCCGAGCGCCGTAATCTGATGCGGCCTCAATCCGTTTATGGGGCGTCCGTCGAAAATGATGTTGCCCTCGGTCGGCTTGTAGAAGCCGGAGACGATGTTGAAGACGGTGGTTTTCCCAGCGCCGTTGGGGCCGATCAGGCCGACGAGTTCGTGCTCCTCCAGTTGGAAGGAGAAGTCCGTGAGCGCCTGAAGGCCGCCGAAGCGTTGCGAGAGGCCGGAGATTTCAAGAAGAAGAGACATGGGCGTCGGTTACCTATATATAAAATCACCTTAGGGTAAACCAGCGCCTCAGGCCCGGAAAAACGTGGGTCAGTTCCCGATTCCCGAGAAAACCTTCCGGGCGGAATCGCATGAGCAGTATCAGCATCAACGGGATGAAGACCCATGTCCAAACCTGATCGATTTGATAGCTTGCCGGCAACACATTGATCGTCTCGTGAAGAAAGGTATTGAACCAGGGGATGAAGAAGCGCAGCAATTCGACCATCAGCGTAAAAGCGACTGCCGCCATCAACACGCCCGAGATGGATCCCATACCGCCCAGATACACCATGACCAGGCCTTCGGTGGATTTGAGCAGACCGAACGATTGCGCGTTCACATAACCATAAACATGGGCGTACAGCACACCGGCCAGCCCGCCAAGACCGGAAGAAACCATGAAGGCCATGATTTTGACGCGGTTGGTGTTCACGCCCATCATTTCTGCCGCGACTTCATTCTGGCAAATGGCGGAAATGCCTTTGCCGCAGGTGCTGGTCATCAGTCGGCGAATCACCATCACGCAAACGAAAACACCGATGAGCGTCCAGATCAGCATCACGACACCGCCCGACATGGCGTATTCGGAATTCGCGATGGAGTAGTCGATGCCCAGCAGGGCAACGAAGGAGTCCAGATAAGAATTGACGGAGTCCGACATCGCGTTGACGGTTTTTCTCATGCCCAAAAAGCCGCGCGGGCCACCGATGGCGTCGATGTTTTCGATGAGAGAGATGATGATGTAGTTGGCGGCGATGGTGATAATGGCCAGATAGTCGTCCCGCGTTTTGAAGGACGGCAGCGCGACGAGGAGGCCGGCCAGCGCCGCCGCAAACATGGCGCCGATAAGCACGAGGGGGAAAAGAGCCAGCGCCCATTCCGGGCCAAAAAGCGCGTCACCGAAAAGCTGGGAATCGGTGAAGAACGCCACGGAAAGCATGGACCCCACATAGGCGCCCACACACATGAAGCCGCCGTGGCCGCAGGAGAACTCGCCCATGTAACCGTTCACCAGGTTCAAGCTGGTCGCGAAGATGCAGTTGATGCCGATCAGCATGAGGATTTGCAGCACATACTTATCCATCACGTTCGCTTGAGCCATCACCACGAGCACGATGGCAGCGGCGCCCAAAAGGATGTTGATGGTGTAACGCTGCATGGTGGGCTCCCGTCAGATTTTCGCTGTCAGCGGCTTGCCGAAAATGCCGGTCGGCCGCAACCAGAGAATGAACAACAGGATGGAAAAGGCGAAAAGATCGCGGAATGTGGACGGCAGGAAACCCGCCACCATGATTTCCACGAAGGCCAGCAAAAAGCCGCCGAGAAAAGCGCCGCGAACATCCCCGATCCCGCCGACGACGGCAGCGATGAACGCTTTCCACCCCGTCATCGCTCCCATGTAGGGATCAAGCACCGGGTAGGACATCGCAAAGAGCAGGCCGCCAAGCCCCGCGATCGCCGAACCGAGTATGAAGGTGAAAACCACCACGCGATCAAGCAATATTCCCATCAACGGCAGCGGGAATTTATCGTAGGACACCGCGCGCATCGCCATCCCCATGCGCGTTCTTGTCACAATGAAATGCAGCGCTAAAAAAACCAGAATGGCGGTAACGATAACCAGCACTTTGAGATTGTCGATAGCCACACCGCCGATGGTATAGACCGTCGATTCCACGAGCTCAGGAAACGCTCGGCGGCTGGCGCCGAGCAGCGCCAGATTGCCGTTTTGCAGGATGAGTCCGCACATCAGCGCGGTGATGACCACATAAAGCCGGTGCGCTCCTTTGCGCATCAGCGGACGGTAGGCAACGCGCTCCAGCGTGACGCCCACCAAAGAAGTGAGGGCCATGGTGACAGGAATGGCAAGAATCAACACCACTTCGCGAGGAAGGCCGAACATCCCTTCCGGCAAAAGCATTCCGGTGGTCACAAAAAAGGCCAGGTACGCCCCCATCATGAAAACATCGCCGTGGGCAAAGTTGATGAGCCGCAGAACGCCGTAAACCAGCGAATAACCCAAGGCGATCAACGCGTAGAAGCTGCCCCATTGCAAGGCGTTGACGCATTGTTGCAGGAAAAACTCCATGTCACGTTGTCCTTTCTTATGTTCTCTTCCGCGCTTTCCGTCACGACGCCGTTGCGGCGGCGTGACGGAAAGTGGTGCTCATCGCGTCATGGACAGACGGATTCCTTGAACGTGAACTCTCCCTTCTGGTCGATCTCTACGATCACCGCGCACTTGATCGGGTCGCCTTGCGCGTCGAAGCGCATGTTGCCTGTAATGCCCTTGAACTCCTTGACGGCCGCCAGGTTGTCGCGAATCGACTTGCGCATTTTGCGGAGGTTGTTGTCCACACTGCCGACTTGCTGAATGGCTTCCGTGATCAGGGCGACCGCATCCCATGTCAGGGCAGCGACGTCGTCCGGCACATAGCCGTATTTCTTGTTGTACTTGTCGATGAATTCCTTGGTGGCGCCCTGCGCGCCGGCCGCCGCGTAATGGGTGGAGAAGAACAGCCCCTTGCAGGCGTCTCCGCAAAGCTTCATCAACTCAGCAGAACCCCAGGCATCGGAGCCCATGAACTGTCCTTTGTAACCGAGCTTGCGCGCCTGCGGCACGATCAACGCAACGAAGCTGTAGTTCTCCGGCAGGAAAATGAAGTCCGGTTTGGCAGCATTGATCTTCGTCAGTTGCGCGGAGAAATCCTGATCTCTCGGGCCGTGCGATTCAAAAGCCACGATGGAGCCCTTGCCGTGCTGCTTCTCCCAAGCGTCCCTGAAGTTATCCGCCAACCCTTTGGAGTAGTCGTTGGAAATTTCGAAAAGAACGGCCGCTTTCTTGGCTTTGAATTGCTTGGTCGCAAAATCCGCCGCCACGGGTGCCTGGAAAGGATCGAGGAATGCCGCACGGAATACCCAGGGGCGGTCTTTGGTGGCTTCGGGGTTGGTTGACCAAGGCGTGATCATCGGCGTTTCGTTGTCGTTCGCCACGGCGCCGGCAGGTACGGCCTGACGGGAGGACTGCGGGCCGATGATCGCGAGGACTTTGTCGCGGTCTATCAGCTTGAGCGTAACGTTGACGGCGGTATCCGGTTTGGATTCGTTGTTCTCGTAAATGAACTCCAGCAGATACTTCTTGCCGCCGACCTCCAGCCCGCCCTTGGCGTTGACCTCTTCCCGGAAAAGATCTGCCGCATATTTGGTGGACTCCCCGACCTTGGGAATCTCTCCCGTCAGGGGAATGGGAAAACCGATCTTGATCGTTTGCTGCGCCAGCGCCCCGCTAGAACCCCATAGCGCCGCTGCACAGACCAATGCAGATACACACACCTTTTTCAACATGGGAACTCCTTCCTTTATGAGCGACCCCGACCTCCCGATCAGAATCCCTCGGCACAGTTCAGAAGAGCCTCTGGCTCCATAAAAGGCCGTTTCGCTTTGACCCGCCGTGAATGCCGCGGAGATTGCGTTCGGCCCGTTTCAACACAACAACCCCGCAATTCTACCGCCAAAAATCCAAGGGCACGCCAAATGAAGGGGTTTTTATCGCAACCGCGCTATGACATATTTCATGGGCAAACAGGCAGCGCAGCGAGTCGGTCCGATTCCGTTGTCTTCGAGAAGGTGTCTTACGGTAACACTTGCGTTCTTCTACCTGTGTGGCCGGAACAGCGGCGTGGCCAACCACGCCAAGCCAATGCCGAGCACGGTGGTCAACCCGATCGTCCGCAACGCCGGCGTACTGCTCATGGCCAGCAAACCGAATGTCAGCAATGTCAGCACCGCAGCGACACAAATGGCGAGAAAGGCGCGGGCGTCGCCGCGCTGCGCGATCAGGAACAGGCCATAGTCGATGCCCATGCCGAACACCAGCAGGAGCGTCAGCACGTTGAGCAGTTGCAGCGGAAGACCGGCATAGCCCATGATCGCCAGCGTTCCCAGCGTCGCCAACAGCGACGGCATGACCACCCGCCAGGTCTGACGGCGAAAGAACACCAGCAATGCCAACGGCACCAGCACATAGGCCGCGATCAACACGAACGACAACAGCTCCCGATAACGCCCCATCAACGACGAAACTTCGGCGGTTTTATCAACCCATTGGGTATGAGCATCGTTGAATGCCGCCAGTTGACGCGCAGTTTCGGCATCGTGCAACCCCTTCAGCAGGACGACGCTCGAATGGCGTCCGTCCTGCGCGCTGCGCCCCTGCCACAGATAATGCAACGGCTCCGTTGCCGGTTGCGCCAGCCATTCGTCCGCCGACATCGGCGCGGTAGGCGGAATGGTGATCCAGTCATCGGTCAGCTCCAGCTCTTTCGCCAGCACGGCGCGGGCGCCGGTCAGCGTTTGCTGCGCCTGCTGTGCGGCCTGTTGCCGCTGTTGTGACGGCAACCAGCGGCTGACCGCGTCAAAACCGGTGAGCGTTCCGGCGGCGAACAACGGCGTCAGTTTCGCCAGCAGAGCCTCTTCATGTTGCAGCACTTCTTCGGGTGTGTCGCCGGTGATCAGGAAAATCTGTGCGGGGCTGGGCAATTCGAGTGTCTTGGCGACTTCGATGTGTTCGCGCAACAACTCGGGATCGCTGTTGACCAGACTGCGGATGTCATCGCCGGTTTTCAGTTGCGCGATGCCGACACCGAGAGCGACAGCGGCCGCCGCAGCGACGAGCCATTGCATGCGGGTCGCGTGCCAGCGCGGCCAGCGCCGCAGCAGTTGCATCAACCGCTCGGCGAGCGGGGTGACCGGCATTTGCGGAGGCACCAAGTAGGGATACCACAGCATGATCGACAACCAGGCGCCCGCAATGCCGCTGACCGTGAAACAGGCCATTTGCCGCAACCCCGGAAACGGCATCAACAACAAGCTCAGATACGCCAGCGCCGGCGCGATCAACACCAGCGCGAGCGACGGCAACAGCCGACGAAAACGAAGCCAGCGCTCCGACGTATCGTTCAGATGTTGCGCCATCACCAGGACGCCATAATCGACCGCAACGCCGATCAGGGTTGCGCCGAACACCAACGTCAGCGCATGAAGACGATCGAACATCAACCAGGTCAACGACAACGCCGTCAGCGCACCGGCAGCCAGCGACAACAGAATCAGCCGCAATGCCTTGAAGCTACGGAAAACGCCCCATGTGAACAACACGCAAAGCAGCAGCGCTCCGCCGCCGATCAGCGACATTTCGAAACGCGCTTGTTGCGCTGCCGCCGTGGCATGCAAGACGACGCCCGCCCGCAACAGTTGCACATCAGGAAATTGATGCGCCAGTTCGTTTCGGGCGGTCGTCAGGTCGGCGTCAAGCCGCACCTGAAGGTCAGACGAAAACGCGCTTTGCGTCAGTTGATACAGCAAGACCGCGTAGTGGCGCCCCGCCGTTTGCACCATCAGCGTGTCGCCGTAGGGGCGCGCCGGGCTGGCTGCCCCCAACTGCAACAGCCAATTTCCGAAGAAGCCGAACGGGTCATCGCGCCAGTTAAGTACGCTGCCCGCGAACGGCTGATACGCAAGCGACAATGCCCGTTGCGCTTGCGCCGCCTGATCGGCGTCATCAAGCCAACGCCTATCCTGATCGGTGACGAAGCCGGCGCGGTAAGGAAAATACAGTCCCAGCAGCGTTTCGACATTTGCCGGAGGCGGCAGCAACGTCAGCGGCGCCTCACGCAATGTTTGGCGAACCTGCTGCGCGGCGCGTTGTGCGGTAGCGGCATCCGGCGCGGCGAGCAGCAACACCAGTTGCCGCTCGCCTTGTTGCGCCAGGGTTTTCAGCGCGGCTTCGGCGTGCGGACTGCGTTCGTCAACGGGAAGCAGCGCCAGCAAATCGGTGTCGATCTTCCCGCGCCAAGGCAGTACGTGGACGAGAAGCGCTGCCGCCAGCAGCGCCAGAACGCCCAGCCAGCCCCAAGCCAACATGCCGTGGCGGCGAGCATAGCGACGATCGTCGAGCGGCGGCTTATTCAAACTGGACGCGCTCATCGGCGGTCAGCGCGGCGGCGGTGACGGTATTGGCAAAAGCGATGCGGGTCACGTCACCGGCGGCGCTGGTCAGCATGACCTGACGGACGACGCGATCGCCTTCCAGCGACAATGCCGCGATGACCGCCCGCAGCCCGGCGTCGCGCGGCGTGAACGAGAGTTGCCAGCCCGCGTCGCCGTCGAGCCGTCCGTGGTAATCGAAATATTCGGCCAGTGTCGACAGGTCGCCAGCGAACAACGAAAACAGAACCCGGCTGATGGCGTTGACCGCCGGTTCCTGATCGGCGCGCAAGGTCATTAGCACTCGGTCGCCGTCCTTTTGCAGGATTTCACCCTGGGTGATCCTTGTCGTCTGCGGAAAAGGTGTCAACGTGCGCCACAACACGCCCCGCGTTTTCTCGACGACGAACGTGCCGTTCGCCACCAGCGTTTTCTTGACTCCGGCCAGTTGCCGTGACTGGGTGAAGTCGCCGCGAATCACTGTATCAATGGTCAGGCGCGACTGTACCGAACGCAGCAATGCCGGATCGTCGGCGGCTTGTGCCGGAACGGCAAGGCCCAATCCGCACAAGACGAACCCGCACAACAACAACATTTGTCCAGTCATGTTTTTTATCGTTTTCATCACAAGTACGCCTTCAATTTTTCACGCAGGATGTCGGGGCTGACGAAACACATTTCGCGGGTTTGTATGTCGACGGCAACTTGCACGGTATGGGCGCGCGTCAGCCGTCTTTGGGTCGCCGCGTCGCGGATTTCGTAGGCGATTTTCAGCCGGTTCTCCCATTCGACGAGACGGGCGTCGAGATGGAGCCGTTGCTGGTACACCAACGGTTGCGCATAGCGGATGAGCAATTCGATCACCGGCCAGGCGTAACCGGACGCGCGCATCTGCGGATAGTCGTAATCGATGCGCTGCAATAACGCAGTGCGCGCCAATTCAAGGTAGCGGACGTAGTGTCCGTGCCAGCACACTTCCATCGGATCGATATCGTGAAAGGGCACGGTCAAGTCAACGCGGGCGGTGAGCAGAATCAACGTTTCTCCCCGGTTTCGGCAGGCACCAACGGCGCCCAGAACGGATAAAAATTGGACCACTGGAAAGGGGCTTTCACGCATTCCGCTTCCAGCAGTCTGGCAAAAGCGGCTGCATAAGGAACCGCAGCCGCCTCCCGCGTGCGCCGTGGCAAAGCAATGGATTCAGCGAGCAGCCGCAGGGTAACGACAAAACCATCGCGGTGGCGGGCGCCAAAAACGGCGATCAGCGGACATTGCAATGTCGCGGCAAGTATATAGGGGCTGATCGGAAAACTGGCTTCACGTCCCAGAAACGGAACACGCACGGCAGCAGAGCCTTTCACCGGTACGCGATCGCCGGCGATGACGATGAAATTACCGGCGGCAACCCTCTGTGCCAGCACAAAGGCAGTATCGATACCGATATCCGTCACCTGAATCAGATCGATGTCGAAATTCGGATCTAACTCTTTCAGTAGGCGATTGAAACGGGCAGTATTTTCCGAGTGCGCGAGAACGGCCAGACGCAACCCGGCGTGGCGTTCCGAAAGCTTGCGGCACAGTTCGATATTGCCAAAGTGGGCGGTGACGAAAATGGCACCACGTTTTTGTTCAAGCATCAGGTCGACGCATTCCATGCCATCAACACGATAATCGGACGGCATGGCGGAAACGCCGGTAGTCAGCAACTTATCGAGCAGAATTTCGGAAAATGCCAAAAAATGACGAAAAACATTCTGTCGGGTCGGTGCTGGCGTAACGTCGCCACTGAAGTCATGTAGCCGTTGCAGATAATCGCGTGACGCCTCGCGGCCAGTACGCCGGCGCGCATAAAACCATAGCAGCACGAAAAACAGCAAAATACGGAACGGCCAACGCCCGCAGACGCGGTAGACGAACAGCATGAAACGCATTCCCGCCAGAGAGCCCGCTTCCTGCATTTTCGCCCAATGCATCAGCAAGCTTCCCGAGAAGAAAAGTGGCGGCCAATCAGCCTCGGCAGACGTCGCAGCATTCCGAAAAACAGGCGGGTATGCATCCAACTGATGCGCACGTTGTCGCGGCAAAGCCGGAAATGCGACGTACCGCCCTGCGGATAGCGGACAGCGACCGGCAAATTGCGGAGTGGCACGCCAGCCCAATCCAGGCGTACCAAAATTTCGGTATCGAACTCCATCCGGCTCTGTGACGGCATTGTATCGAGAACCGGCAGCGTGGCAGCAAGCGGATAAATCCGCAGCCCACACATCGAATCGCGAATACGGCGCGACAAGGTGTTGATCCAGACCCAGATATGGGTTGCGTAGCGGCCAAACAGGCGACTTGCCGGAACGCTGGCGTCATAGCGCGGGAAACCGACGATCACTGCCTGCGGCGCATCAGACATTGCTGCGAGAAAAACCGGCAACGCAGCGGCCTCATGCTGCCCGTCGGCATCGACCTGCAAAGCATGGCTGTACCCTCGCGCGTGCGCTTCGCGCAGTCCGGCCATGACTGCGACGCCCTTGCCACCATTTACAGGCAGCCGCAGCAATGATGTTTCCGGAGCTGTTGCCAACGAGTCGAGCACGGATGCGCATTCAGCTTCAGAACCATCGTCGATCAGGATGACGGGCAACGCCAGATCATGCAGTGCCTGCACGACGGAACCAACGGTGGCAGCATGGTTGTACACCGGCACGAGAGCGACAGGTTTCATGATGCGCCGTCTGAAGCAGCAATCGGATGGGCGAACACAGCGCGCCCCTGCGAACACTCACCATATTCTGATGTGTAGACGAAACTCAGCTCCTTTTCTTCAGGAAGAAAGCGAAGCGTCAGCGATATGTTGTCGTCGGGTTGCAGGATGCGTTGAAACTTGAGTTGCCGAATGCCGGAAAAACGCCCGTCAATGGGAAAATACCGTTGCGCCAACCGTAGTGCCCAGTCGATCTGGGTCACACCGGGCA
>JAIRJZ010000035.1 GCA_031260355.1 Burkholderiales bacterium | reverse complement strand
TTGATCGAGAGCATCAATAGCAGTATCAGAGACAACCTTGCCAGATTTAACAGGAAAAGTAAAAGATACAGTAAAAGCTTTGAGGCATTGAACGATACGTTGCTATTGTTCTTTCATCGCAAACAGTACAATATCAATATAAAGTGAACAATCTGTTTTGAAAGGGGGTGTCGGCGAAGCCGACGGGGGTTTGTTGCCTCGTGATAAAACATTAAAATCGTATTCACGCGAACTTCGGAAGAACGCCACAAAACAGGAAAACCATCTTTGGTATGACTTCCTTCGGCTTTGCAAACCGCGTTTCACGCGTCAACGGGTCATCGGAAAATACATTGTAGATTTTTATTGCCACGCCGCTGCGCTCGTGATTGAGTTGGACGGCTCTCAGCATTATGAGCCGGATGCAAAAGAGTACGATGAAACGAGAACAGCCTATTTGGGTGCTTTGGATCTTCGGGTGTTGCGGTTTGCGAATAATGAGGTTGATCAGGATTTTGAGGGAGTTTGCACGAAGATCAATGAGGAAATGAATGCCTTATTAAGGCATTGTCAGAAATAAGAACAAACCCCCGCCCGCCTTCGGCGGCCACCCCCTTTTGAAAGGGGCTTCCCGTATTTGCAGGAGCAATGGTTTACGCGAGGAGCGGACTGCGTTACCCGGATGTAAAGGCAGTCCAGTCGCTTTGCTGGGGACTGTGCTATGATCCGTCGCACGAAATGCCGCCGACGTTTGTGCAAAGGCATTTTCTTCCTGTATTTGCTGTCGCCCGTGAGGCGCGTTTCCCTGCTTGCGTGAATACACGAAAGGCGCCGTTTCACGGCGCTTCAAACGCGCAGGAATCTAGGAGAAATCATGTCGAAAACCTTAATTCTGGCCGTGTCCGGTATGGTGATCGGGCTGTTGGCGCTGCTGCTCAGTTATTACGGTAACCCGCCGAACATGGGCGTTTGCGTCGCCTGTTTTTTGCGCGATGCGGCCGGCGGAATGAAATGGCACAACGCGACATCGCTGCAATACATGCGTCCCGAAATTTTTGGCTTTGTGCTGGGGGCATTTCTGACGGCGCTGGTTTTCAAAGAATTCAGGCCGCGCGCCGGATCATCGCCGCTCATCTGTTTTTCTCTGGGCTTTCTGATGATGGTCGGCTGTCTGGTCTTTTTGGGCTGCCCGCTGCGCATGGTGCTTCGGATTGCCGGAGGTGACTTGAACGCGGTGGTCGGGCTCGTCGGTTTTGTTGGCGGGATAGGCGTCGGCGCGTTGCTCCTGAAACGGGATTTTGCGTTACCGGCAAACCACCCGCAAACGAAAACGGAAGGGGTTATTTTTCCGCTGTTGTGTGCGCTTGTTTTCGCGCTGGCGCTGGGGCGAAGCGACTTGTTCGCGGCCAGTCAGCAAGGTGTCGCGGCTGCTCATGCGCCGCTCGTATTGTCGCTCATCGCCGGGTTGGTGATCGGTGGCATTGTGCAACGGACACGTTTTTGTTTCATCGGCATGGTGAATCACGTTTTTTTGTTCAGGCGTTGGTCGATGGCGCTTGGTGTGGCGGCACTGACAACCGTTGTGCTGATCGGAAACATCATGTTGGGAAATGTTCATTGGGGATTCGCCGAACAGCCGATCGCACACACGGATGGCGTCTGGAATTTTCTGTCGATGGCGCTGGTCGGCTGGTGCGGTGTCTATCTGGGCGGCTGTCCGCTGCGGCAACTGGTCAGCGCCGGGCAGGGCAACGGTGATGCGGCCATCGTCACCCTCGGCATGTTGATGGGCGCGGCAACGGCGCACAATTTCGGTCTGGCATCAAGCGCAGCGGGGCCGACGGTGGGCGGCAAGACGGTTGTTGTTATCGGGTTTGTTTTTGTGCTGGTGGTTGGATGGCTGTATTCAAAACGCGCAGCACACGCATAAGTTGAACAAATCAGGGGATGTTTTGTTTTGCTTGCAGAAGAGAATTTCTTCCCTCTCTCCCTCCAAGGGAGAGGGGAGATAACCGTGGCGTACAGGGGCGTTGCTTTGGCGGAAGAGCACAGGAGTCGAACCTGCCCGGGACTGCTGGCAGCCCCATCTGGATTTGAAGTCCAGCCGCCCCACCGGGGACGTTGCTCTTCCGTATTCAAATATCCGGGTCGAGGCCGGAGGATACCGCAATCTCGCTGTTATGGGTACCGTCGGCACCATGCTTGTCATCCTTCACCGCGAACAGTTCGGCATCACGCAGCAGGTGTCGATTGCCTTGACGGCGGGTGAAGCCGCTGCGGTCGAAAAATTCGAGAATCTGGATCGCCAACTTGCGACCAACGCCGAAGCGGTTGCGTAAGGCGGCGGTTTCCATGCCGTCATCGTCGCTGCCAACGGCGGCAGCGCGGACGGTCTGTGCGATGTGGGCGATTTGCGACGTCAGGTAGTAACGGTCGCGGACAACAGCGACGGCGTAACCCAGCCGCGCCGCTTTGTGCAACAGGGCGCGCGCCGTCTCTTCGGGAATCCGTGCGGCGTGGGCGAGATCGCGCACCCAGCACGGCGGCTCGCGGAAGAACGGCAACAAGCGTTGCCACAGCACATCTTCTTCAGAGGTGAAGGCGAGCCGGTGTTGTGGTAAATGCAACCAGCCGTTCGTGTTGATCAGGCGTTTTTCGCCTAGCAGCCGGTCGATGTGCGCGAACACCAGCGCTTCCGGTGTGTTGGGCAAAGCCATGCGCCGCAACCGGGCGCGACCGACGCCGAGATGTTCAGGATAGCGCGTATGCGATTCGGCCAGCGCCGTGACGAGGCTGTCGCATTGTTGGTCTGCCATTGCCGCGTCCATCGCGTAGCCGCCCTTGATGAGCGCGCCGGAAGAAAGCTGCAACGCTTGCAATGCCGGAGCCGCCAACTGCCGCGCCCAGGCGAAAGCATCGAGGTCAACGGCGCCCTGTTGCAACCACAGCGCCAGCACGTCATGATCGTCGTTCGTTTCGGCGCGGCGCGCGAGCCAGTGCAAAAACGTCGGTTGCCGTTTACCGCGTCGCGGCGGCGTCAACGACAACACGCGCGCTCCCGCCAGCGTGTGTCTGGCGCTGACATCGCGCACGATCAACACATCGTCGTCGGCAAGATGCAACGGCGTGTCGAGCGCCAATTCGCACAGCACATGATTCGTTACGGTTTCAGGTTCCTGCAACAACGACAGCCGACCGGTAAGATGGCTGGCGGCGTGGTGCAGGTGAACGGATTGCCATGGTTGCAGAGGGCTTGCCGCATCAAGGAGATTGACGTCAACCAGGCAACGGCTTACCGGCATCGGCGGCGCTTCGGAAAGCAGCCAGTCGCCGCGGGCGATGTCGTCTTTGTGAAGATCGCCAACGAGATTCAACGCGATGCGCTGACCGGCATATGCGGCTTCGACCGGATGGTCTTGCGCGCGAAGATGACGCACCCGCACCGATCGTCCGGTACTCGTCAGCCACAAGGTGTCGCCGATGTTGATGCGACCACCCAGAGCGGTGCCGGTGACGACAAGACCGGCGCCATGCACATGAAAGGCGCGGTCGATCGCCAGCCGGAAACGGCGGGCGTCGAGCGTCGGCGAAGTTTTTTGCTGCAATGCCAGCGCTTGCAGATGCGCTTTCAATGCGGCAATGCCATCGCCTGTCGTTGCCGAAACCTCAAAAAAGGCGACGCTGTTCCAGGCATAACGGCGCAATTCCTGTTCGAGCGCGGCACGGACTTCGGCGCATCGCGCCGCCTCGACTTTGTCGATCTTGGTCAGCACCACGGTCAAGCCGGGAATGCGCAGCAAATGCAGAATCGCCAGATGCTCTTCGGTTTGCGGCATCACGCCATCGTCGCAAGCGACAACGAGCAGCGCATGCTGAACGCCGCCGACGCCGGCCAGCATGTTGGTTAAAAATTTTTCGTGACCGGGAACATCGATGAAGCCGAGAATGTCGCTGTCCGGCAAAGGCAGGTAAGCATAACCGAGATCAATGGTCATCCCGCGCCGCTTTTCCTCGGGCAAGCGGTCGGTGTCGGCGCCGGTCAGCGCGCGAAGCAATGAGGTTTTGCCGTGATCGACGTGACCGGCGGTAGCGAAAATCATGAGGCGACCTTGCTAAGGCTGTTGTCGGGTTGCGATGCTGAGTTCCCCTCTCCCGTTTGCGGGTGAGGCGTGCGTGAAAGGGCGTTATCTCCGTGCTGCGGCTTTGTGCTCCCCTCTCCTGCTTGCGGGAGAGGGGTAGGGGAGAGGGTAGATCGAATACACTTCAAAACAGTTTCTATCTCCGTCAAACATTCGTTGTTCCAGAAACGCAGTACGCGGTAGCCACGGCGTTCCAGATAGCGGGTTCTTTCCTGATCGTAAGCCATTTGCTCCTGATGTTGCCCTCCGTCGAGTTCAATCACGAGCCTTTCATTCGGCGCAACGAAATCGACAACATAAGAACCAATGGGCTTCTGGCGCTTAAACTTTACGCCGTCGAAGCGTTTTCCACGTAGGGAAAACCAAAGTTTCTGCTCAGCATCAGTCATGTTCTTACGTAACGTTTTGGCGTTGCACCTGATGTTGGCGGTAGTCAAGGCTTTTCTTCCCAGCATGTCCTTTTGCACACACCCTCTCCCCTGCCCCTCTCCCGCAAGCAGGAGAGGGGGCCAGGTGTCATCCCGCGCCGCTTTTCCTCGGGCAAGCGGCCGGTGTCGGTGCCGGTCAGCGCGCGAAGCAATGATGTTTTGCCGTGATCGACGTGACCGGCGGTAGCGAAAATCATGGGGCGATCTTGCTAATGCTTTAGTCGGGTTGCGATGCTGAGTTCCCCTCTCCCGCCGCTTCGGTTGCGGTACTCGTGTCCGGCAAGCGTTCAGTCGGAGAAACGGCGGCAACACGCAACGCCGTCAATAACTCGTCCTCATCATCGAGGCAGCGCAGGTCGAGCCACAAACGGTTGTCTGCAATGCGGCCGAGTATCGGTTTCGGCTGGGCGTGCCAGTGGGCGGCCAACGCTTCCAGCGAACGGCCGCGGCCGTCGTGGGCAGTGAAGGTCAGCGCCTGGCTTGGCAAGGTATTCATCGGCAAGGCGCCGCTGCCGATTTGCGACAAACACGGTGCGCCATCGATGTGAAACGAAGCGCCATACAGTTTTCGGCACTCCGGCAACAGCCGCTCGACGGTTTGCGCTATTTCTGCTTGCGCGCGTGACAGATGACGCAGCGTCGGCAATGTCTGCGGCAATCGGTCATGCGGTTGACTATAACGCCGGTACAAACGCAATGTCGCTTCCAGTGCGGCCAGCGTCATTTTGTCGCAACGCAGCGCGCGTTTGAGCGGATGCTTTTGCAAGCGCGCGATGGCGTCGGCGCGACCGACGATGATGCCTGCCTGCGGGCCGCCCAGCAGCTTGTCGCCGGAGAAGCTCACCAGATCGACGCCGTCGGCCAGTATCTGTTGCGGCATGGTTTCGACCGGCAGGCCATAGGCGCTCATGTCGATCAAGGCGCCGCTGCCAAGATCGCTGACGACGGGGATGCCGGTGTCGCGTCCCAGCGCCGCCAACTCAGCCTCCTTTACCGCCGATGTGAATCCCTCGATCCGGTAATTGCTGGTGTGTACCTTGACCAGCAGCGCGGTACGTTCGGTGATCGCGCGGCGGTAATCGTCGAGGTGGGTGCGGTTGGTGGTGCCGACTTCGACCAGTGTGCAACCGGCCTGTCGCATCACGTCGGGAATCCGGAACGCGCCGCCGATCTCGATTAACTCGCCGCGCGAGGCAATCGCTTCCCTACCGTCGGCGAGCGCCGCGAACATCAGCAGCACGGCGGCCGCGTTGTTGTTGACGACGCAACAGGCTTCGGCGCCGGTGATCTCGCGCAACAAATCGACCACCGCGTTGTCGCGGTGACCGCGTTGCGCTTCGTCAAGGTTATATTCGAGCGTGACCGGTTCGCGCATCACGCGGGCGACCGCCTCAATGGCATCTTCCGCCAGTTGGGCGCGGCCGAGGTTGGTGTGCAGCACGATGCCGGTCAGATTGAACACCGGCTTGAGTTTCGAGGCGCTCCGCTCGGCCAGCGCATGTTGCAACGCCGCCGGCCAGTCATTCGTCCATTTCGGCAAGACGCGGTGCGCGGCGATATGGGCGCGGGCTTCGGCAAGCAACGCGCGCGCCGCATCGGTGGCCGGACGCTGGCCGTACTGCGCTACCAGCGGCGCCACCGCCGCTTCGTGAAGCAAACGATCAACAGAGGGAAGCTGCGGATACAGCGCGTCCGGCACAGCTACGGCGACGGAAACAGGAAAGGGTTGATACTACTGCGACCAAACCCCTCATCTTCGAGGCGGGCGTCGAGCGCCAGGCTGGCGAGATCGTCGGCAACGGCATCAATATCCTTGTCGTCCTTTTGATAAAGGATTTTCAGATAGCCGTGGCAATCGCCACAGCTTTCGGCCTTGATCGCCGGAAACTGTTTTTCAAGCGACCAGTAACCGATGTCGCGGCTGCTCTCGCAGTTGCTGCACTGGGCGCGGACGACATGCCATTCGCTTTCGCAGAGGCGGCAATGCAGGTAACGCAGGCCGTCCGGGTGAATGATGCTGGCGACCGGCGCGTTGCCGCACAGCGGACACAAATGGCGTTCCGCCTCGCTTTTGTTGTCAACGACGATTTTGCTGCGGGCGACCCGTTGCATCGCCGCCAGCGACAGCGCTGCCCACAGGAACGGCGCACCGTCGCTGCCGATCAGCGAAACATCGTTGTTGAACAACGCGTGGGCGGCAGCGGTTCGTTGGGTGGCGTTGAGCTTTCTCAGCCGTTCGAGGACAACCTGTACCGGTTCCGGCACATGCGGCAGCAACGCAGCCAGCAGCGTCGTCAAGCTTTCCTGCCAGAAGGGGTCTTGCAACAGCCGCGCCATCGACAACGGCGGTGTGACCCAATCGACATGGAGCGTTGTGGTTGGCATCGGCGGGCTGTTGTCGTAGCGACTCAACGTGTGCTGAACCTCGACAACCTGTGCCGCGAATGACAGATAACCACGCAACGAGGCGTCGCGCTCGGCAAGCAAACGCAGCCGACGGGCGCGCGTTTCGTACAGCGTGACCGGATTGGGGAGAAAAAGCGGCGCGATAGAACCTATCGCGCCGGCAGGAGTTGAAGGAGAAACGTTAGACATCAGGGGTTCTTGTTTCCTTTGGTTGCCAGTTCACGTAGCCAACGTGGATGGTGTTTCTTCGCCCAGGAACGGGTAACCGTCCCATAGAGCATGCCGCGCACCGTTCCTTTATACCAGAAACCCATGTAAATGTGCACGATCACCAGGAACATCATCAGGATACCGCACACCGAATGCAGCACCAGCGCCAGCCGCAGCAACGGGATCGGGAAGAGGTCGGCAAAATACGGCCGCCACGCGATCAGCCCGGTGATCAGCAACAAGAGGGTCAGCCCCATGATTTTCCAGAACAGCATTTTCTGGCCGGGGTTGTAATGACCGACTTCGACGACATGGTGCTCATTCCCTTTCAGGATGTCCGCCGTGTGCTGGAACCATTTGCCATCACCTTTTTCCGGCAGGCAGTGCGGGGCGTTTCGCAAGAACAGCACGACAAGCCCCAGCACCATCACGATCCCGAATACCGGATGCAGGAACTGGGCCAGTTGCGGTGTGCCCATGATACCCAGCAGCCAGTGCAGCGACGGGAAGAAAAAGCCCAATCCCGAAACGGCGACCATGAAAAAACCGAGTGCGGTCAGCCAGTGTGCAACGCGCGCCGGGTAAGAGTGGCGCAATACAACGTCTTTTTGATTAGCCATGATGTCCCTCCTCGTCGTCCTCGGTGACAGGTCCGACTTTGGTGTAATGCAATGCGGCAGCGGCGAACGCGGCGATAAAGCCGGCGGCGGCCAACGGTTTGAACAAGCCCTTCCAGAAATGAACCAGCGGACTGATGGACGGGTTCTTGGGCAGACCGCTGTACAGTTCCGGTCGGTCGGCATGGTGCAGCACGTACATCACATGGGTGCCGCCGACGCCTTCCGGGTCGTACAGCCCGGCGTTGGCAAAGCCGCGCGTCTTCAACTCGCTAATGCGTTCGTCGGCGCGGACTTTCATGCTGTCCTTGCTGCCGAACATGATGGCGCTGGTCGGGCAGGTCTTGACGCAAGCCGGTTCCTGGCCGACGGCAACGCGATCGACGCACAGCGTGCATTTGTACACGCGCTTGTCGGCCGGGTTTTGTCGCGGCACGTTGAACGGGCAGCCGGCGATGCAGTAACCGCAACCGGTGCAAAGCTCGGAAACGAAATCGACGATACCGTTGGCGTGTTTGACGATCGCCCCCGGCACCGGACACGCTTTCAGACAGCCGGGATCGTCGCAATGCATACAGCCGTCCTTGCGGATCAGCCATTGCAACTTGCCGTTTTCCACGACTTCGTTGTAGCGCATCACCGTCCACGCTTTCGGGCCGAGGTCGGCCGGATTGTCGTAAACGCCGACGCTGTGGCCGACTTCCGGACGGTAATCGTTCCACTCCGAACAAGCCACCTGACAGGCTTTGCAGCCGATGCAGATCGAGGTGTCGATCAGCTTCGCGACCTCCTGCTGGAAATCGCGCGCCTGCGGTGGCGGCGTCAAGCCGTTGGTGGCAGAACGTTGGATGATATCTTGTGTCATGTTCGCCTCCTTATGCTTTCTTGACGTTGACCAGGAACGCCTTGAATTCCGGCGTATGGGTATTGGCGTCGCCGATAGCCGTCGTCAGCCGGTTGGCCATGTGCCCCTTGACGGTGGCGCCTTTGAAGCCCCAGTGAATCGGGATGCCGACCGTCTCGACATCCTGGCCGTTGACTTTCAGCTTCTGGATACGCTTGGTAACCGCCGCTTTGACCTTGATGAGGCCGCGTGCCGAACGGATCGTGATCATGTCGCCCGACTTGACGCCGACCTTGGCCGCCAGCGTTTCGCTGATTTCAGCGAAGGCTTCCGGCTGGGTGATGGCGTTGAGTTTGGCGGCTTTCGTCAGCGCGTGGAAGTGCTCGGTCAGCCGGTAGGTCGTGGCGACATACGGGAACTCGGCGGATGTCCCGAGGTTCTTGGTGTCGTTTTCCATGAGGCGTGCGACCGGGTTGTTTACCACGTTCGGATACAACGGGTTGGTTCCGATCGGTGTTTCCATCGGCTCGTAGTGCGCGGGGAACGGTCCCTCTGCCATCCGGGCACGGGCGAACAGTCCGCCGACACCGTCTGCCTGCATGATGAACGGCGTTACCGGGCTTCCCGGCGGAGCGGCTGAGAAGTCGGGGACGTCGAAACCAGTCCATGCCGTACCGCTCCACCACAACATCTTGCGCTTCGGATCCCACGGGTTACCCTGCGGATCCAGCGACGCGCGATTGTAGAGAACGCGACGGTTGAGCGGCCAAGCCCAGGCCCAGCCCGGCGTGTTGCCGAGACCGGACGGGTCGGCGTTGTTGCGCCGTGCCATCTGGTTACCCGCTTCGGTCCAGCTACCGGCGTAAATCCAGCAACCGCTGTCGGTGGTACCGTCATCGCGCAATTGGCCAAAGCTGCTCAACTGCTGGCCTTTGCGCAGAATGATGTTGCCGTTGGAGTCGATGAGATCGGCCAACGCGCGGCCGTTCATCTCCTTGGTCACTTCGACCGGAGATGGCGACTCGGGGTTCGTGTAGCTCCAACTCATGTTGAGCAGCGGTTCGGAGGCTTTGCCGCTTTCCTGCTCGTACAATCGGCGCACCGCCATCATGATACCGGCGATGTTCTCGGTGTCGTCGCGGCCTTCGCCCGGCACATCGGCGCCTTTCCAGTGCCATTGCAGCCAGCGACCGGAATTGACGAGCGAACCTTCTTCTTCGGCGAAGCACGACGAAGGCAACCGGAACACTTCGGTTTGAATCGAAGCTGGATCGACATCGTTGAATTCGCCGTGGTTTTCCCAGAAGCTCGACGTTTCGCAATCGAGCGGATCGATCACCACAAAGTACTTGAGTTTCGACAGCGCCCGAATGCTCTTGTTGGCGTCCGGGAACATGGCCAGCATGTTGACGCCTTGGCAGATGCAGCCGTTCAGCTTGCCGTCTTCCATCGCGCTCATCGTGTACATGAAGTCATTGGAGCGATCCCACTTCGGCAGCCAGTCGTAGCCGAAATCGTTTTCCGGCGTCGCTTTGTTGCCGTAAAAACTCTTCAGCAGGCTGGTGAAGAATTTGGGATAGTTGCCCCAATAATTGACTTGCCCCTGAACCAGCGGTTTCGGTGTCACCGTCGCGAGGAAGGTGCGCAAATCGGCATGCTTTTCCGACGGCAGCGCCAGATAACCGGGCAGTGCCGTGGCCATGATGCCGAGGTCGGTGATTCCCTGCACGTTGGTGTGGCCGCGCAGCGCGTTAATGCCGCCGCCGGGCATGCCGATGTTACCGAGCAGCAACTGGATCATTGCCATCGCCCGAATGTTCTGGGCGCCGACCGTGTGTTCGGTCCAGCCCAGCGCGTACATCGAAGTCATCGTCTTGTCCGGCGCCGACGTTTCAGCGATCAGCTCGCAAGCCACCTGGAAGCGGTCTTGCGGCGTACCGCAGATATTTTCGACGACTTCCGGCGTGTAAGCGCTGACGTGTTCCCGCAACAGGTTCCAGACGCAGCGCGGGTGCGACAACGAGGCGTCGCGCTTGGCGAAGCCCTGCTCGTCGAACTGATACTCCCACGAGCTTTTGTCGTACGTACGTTTCTGCTCGTCGTAGCCGCTGAACAGCCCGTCGTGGAACGCGAAATCGTCGCGCACCAGGAAGCTGGCGTTGGTGTAATGACGGACGTATTCGTGCTGGATCTTGTCGTTGGTGATCAGATAGTTGATGACCCCCAACAGGAAAGTGATGTCGGTGCCCGGTCGCAGCGGCACGTATTCGTCAGCAACCGCTGCCGAGCGCGTGAAACGCGGATCGATCACCATGATTTTGGCGTTGTTGTGAATTTTGGCGTCAATCGCCCAGCGGAAACCCACCGGATGCGCTTCTGCCGGATTACCGCCCATTACAACAACGAGGTTAGCGTTCTTGATGTCAACCCAGTGGTTGGTCATCGCACCGCGGCCAAATGATGGAGCAAGACCTGCTACCGTTGGCGCGTGTCAGACACGGGCGATGCAATCGACGTGAACCAGTCCTAGAGCACGGGAAAGTTTTTGCGTCAGGAAACCGACTTCGTTGGTAATCGACGTGCTTGCCATCAGGCTTAACGTCGGCAACCGGTTGACAGTCACCCCGTCGGCATTCCGCTCGACGAAATTGGCGTCGCGGTCATCCTTGATGTGGCGCGCGATACGCGACAGCGCCTCATCCCAACTGATCCGCTTCCATTTCTTGCTGCCGGGTTCGCGCACTTCAGGGTAGCGCAGCCGGTCGTCGCTGTGAATGAAGTCGATCAGACCGGCACCCTTCGGGCACAACGCGCCGCGGCTGACCGGATGATCGGGGTCACCCTCGATATGGAAAATGGTGTCTTTGGTGTTGCCGGCGCCGCTGGTCTTGCTGTACATCAGCAACCCGCAGCCGACCGAGCAGTATGGACAGGTGTTGCGTATTTCGCGGGCGCGCAACAATTTGTATTGGCGCGCCTGCGCCAGCGCCGTTCCCGGCGCGAAACCCAGTGCTGCAAGCGTTGTTCCGGCCATGCCGCCGGAGCAAACCTTGAAGAACTGTCTTCGATTGATTTGCATGGTTATTGTCTCCTGGTTGAACACAGATCGGTAAACGCTTTCCCACCGATAAGGCTTCTGCCCAGCAGCGCGCATACCAAACCCGCGAAAGATAACACAATAACCGTACAAGAAAATAGGAGATTATTCCGGTGTTCGCAATAGGGTTTTGCATTGAACGGATTTGCAATACGGTTTTTTTGCGCATGCCGGCATTGCATTCAGAATGAAATGTCAACGCCCCTTGAAAAACGAACGCATCGCTCTTCGTTATCCGCATACAAAACAGCGCATTACCTAGCAGCAAGACTGTCTTGAGTGAGCGACACACGCGATAATCCGTAGTGGAAAAATGGTTATAGCGTGTGGGCAGCGATTCTTGAAGCAGTATTTCCAGTGGCTATTTCGTTAAAGGAAAAAAGTTCTTCCTTGATGTATATCAAGTAATGAAGCGTGTCGCTTTAACGGTTTATGCTCAAGCGCATGCGTCGCTCTCCTCTCCCGCTTGCAGAAGGGGGAAGGAGAGAGGGTGAGAGGGGCAAAGTGACAAGGCGACAAAGTGACAAGGCGACAAAGCGAGTTGCGCGAAAACGTAGGCGCATACTTAAAAACGCGGTAACGGTTTCCGGATTCCGGCTTTCGCCGGGATGACGGTTTCTTGATGGCGGGCTCCTGACGCCTATTGAGATGGGCTCAATAAGAAAAACGGGGCGGGTGTTCACGAGTACAATGAACGGGATTTTTGGGAGCGTGTGTGGAGAAAACCGGGTTTTCATTTGATGCGCCGTCTGCTTTGCCGGAAGCGGAGGCTTTGCCGGGGGCGCGACCAGTGGTCGTGCAGCGGCACAGCGGGACTGTGCAATCGGGCCATGACTGGCTGGCTGAAGAAGTACCGGTGGCGCTGGTCTATAACGGCGTGTCGCATGCGGTGATGATGGCAACCCCGCACGAACTTGCTTTGTTTGCGCTGGGCTTTTCGCTGGCCGAAGGCATCGTGGCGTCGCCGCAGGACATTTACGACATCGAAGAACGGCAAGGGACGCGCGGCATCGAGCTTCACATCGAACTGGCCGGGCGCGCCTTCGAAGCCTTGAAACAGCGTCGCCGCAATCTCGTTGGCCGTACCGGCTGCGGCGTGTGCGGCACCGAGCAACTCGAAGATGTTTGCCGGCCGCTGCCGGTGTTGCCGTTCACACAACGGTTTCCGCTGGCGGCGCTCGATCATTGCCTTGTCCAGTTGAAAGAACGGCAGCGGTTGGGACAACAGACCGGCTGCACACATGCCGCCGCTTGGTTGTCGCCGACAGGGACGATGCTCGGTCAATGCGAGGATGTCGGTCGGCATGTGGCGCTCGACAAACTGCTCGGCTTGCGGGCGCGGCAAGGCTGGCACGATGGCGCGGCGCTGGTGACCAGCCGCGCCAGCTACGAGATGGTGCAGAAAGCCGCGCAATGCGGCGTTGAAATCCTGTTTGCGGTGTCGGCGGCAACATCCTTGGCGGTCGATACCGCGATTCAGTACGGCGTGTCGCTGGTCGGCTTTTCGCGTCCGGGTCGCGCGACGCTGTACACCCATCCCGAACGGCTGGACGGAGCAGCATCGTAGGCTGCGGATGGAGTAAAACGAAATCCTGGCGGTGGGCGATATATGTTGGGATTACGTTACCTTGCTACGGCACCGCCGCCATTCTGCGCGAAGCGAAACGGTGTCGCAGAGGAGTAGGTTGGGCTGAGCTTGCGAAACCCAACGTTTGAGAGCGGGGGTAAGAAGGAGGTAGTGTTGGGATTCGTTGCACTCGTCCCAACCTACGGCACTCACGCGGAGCCGCGGAGATACGGAGAAGAACAACTCCTTCCCCATCAATAACCTACCCTTGCGAAGGTGGGGGTTGGAAAGGTGGCGTCATTCCGGCGGAAGCCGGAATCCAGGGCTCTTTTCCCCTCTCTCCCTTTGAGGGAGAGAGGCCGGGAGAGAGGGGGGAGTTTGCCTTCGCAGCACATGTATTAAATGCACTACCGCGCCGGACTCGCCCGGCGGGCGAGTGACGTTCTTGTGTGGACAAGAAAGTCACCAAAGAAACCATCCCCATTTCGCCGCCCGCTTCGCGGGTTCCCTGCGCTTCTCACGTAGCGCGGCGGCTGCGGAACTCGCCTTTGCACGCAAAGGCTCAAACAGTCCTCGCCGAATTCCCCGCGCTACGTTGCGATGCTCGGCTGCTGCAAGGGGAGCTAAAAAACAGTGCCTATGGATGCTTCCCTCTTCCCCTGCGCGCGGGGGAAGAGACAGAACGGCAAAGCGCGGGGCGTGTGCACAAAACCGAAACCGCTCCCCAAAGGGGCTTGTCATTCTGCGCGGCGCGAAGCGGTGCTGCAGAGGAGTAGGTTGGGTTGAGCTTGCGAAACCCAACGTTTGAGAGCGGGTAAGAAGGCGGTGTTGGGATTCGCTGCGCTCGTCCCAACCTACGGCGCTCTTTCCCTCAAGGGGAGAGGGGAGCGAAGTGCTGCTCACCATCGCAGGGAGTAATCGCTTAAATCAAAACGGCTCTAGTGCTCAAAACGACAAATGCCGCTCCAGCGCGACGCTTGCCAGTTCCGACAACCGTGTCAGATACACCGTTCCCATTCCGGGCGGAAAGCGTTGTTCGTCGGGGCTGGCCAGCGCCAGCAGGCCGAAGGTTTGGCGGGTGCGCAGCGGAATCAGCGCAAACGATCCCAGCGCCCGGGCGCCGTCGAACCAGCTTTTGATTTCGCCGCTGACATCGCGGCCGCAGTATGGCGCATCCAGCGAATCGGTGTACTGCTGGATTTCGGCAGAGACCGGCAGACATTCGACGAGGTGTTGCATCGCGTTTTCCGGTGTTGCCCACAAGCGCACGGCGATGCACGGTACCTGAAAATCTTCGCTGAGGCTTTGCCGCAGCACAGCGAGCGTTGTCGCCAGATCGCGCGCCGCAAAAAATGCCAGTGTGACGCGGTGCAGTCGTTCGCCGATCACATCGTTGTCGTTACCGGCGCGCAGCATGTCGCGCAACTGCCGTTCAAGTGCCGTGTTTTTTTCACGCAGTGTGCGCAACTGCCGCTCGGTCAGCGACAGCACGCGACCGTCCTGTGACCAAGACGGGTTGCTGTAAATCAAATGGGCGTTGTCTTCGAGAAATTGCGGGTGGTCGCGCAGAAAATCGAGGACGGTGTTGGGGTTCATTGAGAAAACGCTCCGGGAAAGGGTAGGGCAAGAAAACCTCAGGCTGGCGGTTGCCAGATGCCTTCAAAAGTGGTTTCGGTCGGGCCGCGCATGAACACCGAGCCGTTGTCGTTCGGCCAGGCGACGGTCAAAAAGCCGCCGTTGGTTTCGACTTCGACGACGCGGTCGAGCAGGGAACGGCGGATGCCGGTCACGACGGCGGCGCAGGCGCCGGTGCCGCAGGACATGGTTTCGCCGACGCCACGTTCCCAGAAGCGAACGCGGATGCGGGAACGGTCGAGCACCTGCATGTAGCCGGCGTTGACGCCTTTCGGAAAACGCACATGCGTTTCGATGAACGGGCCTTGTGTGTCCACCGGCGCTTCGGTGACGTTGGGTACGACCTGCACCGCATGCGGGTTGCCCATTGACAGTGCGGTAATGGCAACGCTTTCGCCGAACAGGTCGAGCGGTTCGACGATGGCACGGGTGCCGCCGGTGAACGGGATTTCAGTCGGTTCGAAACGCGGCGGCCCCATGTCAACGCTGACTTGACCGTCGTCTTCGATACGCGCCTCGATCACGCCGGTTTCGATTTGCAGACGCAAGGTGCGCTTGTCGGTCAAACCATGGGTGTAGGCGAAGACGGCGAGGCAGCGGGCGCCGTTACCGCAATGTCCGACTTCGCCGCCATCGTTGTTGAAAATGCGGTAACGGAAATCGACCCCCTTCTTGGTGGTGGGTTCGATCAACAGAACTTGATCGCAGCCGACGCCGAAGCGTCGATGCGTCAGCAGCCGCAGCGCTTCGCGGCTCAACGTAAAAGACCGCGAAACGCCGTCGAGCACAACAAAATCGTTGCCGAGGCCGTGCATCTTGGTGAACGGCAGAGAGGAGAGGGCGCTCATGATCGCTCAGGTTCAGGAGTCGAGACCGGTTCACAGTATAGCCGGAGTTGCTTACTTGTTGTTACCTCGGGAGCTGTTCACAGGATTCCCGTGAATTGCGCGGCATGAGGAATGGTCTGCAAAAAGCGACAAAACGCAACAATCCAAGTGCGTTCGGGTTAAGCGGAAGAGAGAAGCAATGGTTTCTTAGGACGATGGAGAGAAATTATGGATTCACGGTTTTTTCTCAGCGTTCGCCAAAGCCTCATCAAAAAACGTCACCAGCAAATCCCGGTAAGTATTGCCGAAGCGCGGGGTCGTCGCGTCGATATGGCCGCCGCCGGGGATCAGCACCAACTGTTTGGGCTCTCCGGCAACGGCAAACAGACGTTCCGAGTGCCGGTAAGGAACGATGGCGTCGTCTGTCCCGTGAATCAGCAAAAGCGGAATCGGGGGCAGTTTGCCGATATGGCGGTTGGCACTGTAATCGTTGTTGGTGAGCGAGCCGGCGCCGAACAGTTTGTCGTTGGCGATGGCGGCGTAGGAATAAAAAGTTCCTTCCACCGCGATGGCGCGTATTCCGGCGCGGTTGCCGGCGCCCACCGCGGCGATGGCGTTGCTGCCGCCCAGGCTTTGACCGAAGACCAGCAATTTTTCAGGATCGACATCGGCTCGTGTTCGGACATAATCAAACGCGCTTTGCGTGTCTTCAAAAACACCCTTTGGAGTGGGTGTGCCCGCCGAATGGCCGAAGCCGCGGTAATCGAACAAGAAAACGTTGTAACCGCGCGATGGCAGCCAGCCGACGAGCGGCCAATGGGCGGAGATGTTCTCGGCGTTGCCGTGTACATGTACCACCGTGGCCTTGGCGTTGCGCGGATCGGAAACGTCGGTGGCCGGAAGAAACCAGCCGGACAGTGATGTGCCGTCGCGGCTGGTGAAACGGACGGTTTCGTACTTTAGCCCGTCCTGCCCCGGATTGCCATGGTCGGTTTTCGAAGGGTAATAAAAGGCGTCGTCGAGAACACAGCCGGTCAGCCCGAGCAAGCAAGCGAGAGCGATGCCCGTCCAAAGCAAAACATTCCGGCGAAACATCCCCGTCATCACCCTTCGTCCGGGGAAATGCGGTCTATGGTGGCTGCTGCGCTGCCGCGCGCCAGTGCAATGTTCACCGGATCGTTGGGATGCAGCGTTTTCGCGTCAAATACCGGCTTGCCGTCAGCGGCGGTGACGATCGCGTAGCCGCGCGCCAGAACGTGTTGCGGGTTGAGCAAGGTCAACCGGTCGGCGAGCGAAGCAAGGCGTTGTTCGTACACCGTTCCTTGAAACCGGATCGCGCGCTGCCACCGTTGCCGAGAGAATTGCCAGCGTTGCGTTGCAGGCAGGTACTGTTTTTGCCAGGCTTGCTGCAAACGTGTGGTCAGCGTTTGCAACTGTGCGGCTTGCGCCGTCAATCGGGCGCGCGGATGCGTCAGGCGGGCGGCGGCGCGGTCAAGCCGTTGCGCCGCGCGGGTCAGGACGGTTTCCATCGCGCGGCGGGCGTGGCGCTGCTGATCTTGCAGGTGGCGACGCCAAGCGGGGCCGTCTGGCGCGACGGCTGCCGCGGCCGCCGTCGGCGTTGGTGCGCGCAGGTCGGCGACAAAATCGCACAGCGTGAAATCGGTTTCGTGGCCGACGCCGGAGACGACCGGCAGCCGCGATGCCACCACGGCGCGCACGACCACTTCTTCGTTGAATGCCCACAGATCTTCGAGCGAGCCGCCGCCGCGAGCGACGATCAGCACATCGATATCGTCTTCATCGGCACGGGCGTTGGCCGTACGAATGGCCTCGGCGATGGCAGCCGCGGCGCCGTCGCCCTGCACGGCAGTTGGATAAAGCACTACCGGCAGCGTCGGCCAGCGCCGCGCCAGCGTGGTCAGCATGTCGTGCAGCGCGGCACCGTGCCGCGATGTCACCAGCGCGACGCCGCGCGGAAAAGTTGGCAACGATCGTTTGCGTTCGGCGGCGAACAAGCCTTCGGCTTCCAGCGCCGCTTTCAGTTGCAAAAAGCGTTCGTAGAGCGCGCCCTGTCCCGTTAGCCGGACGGCATCGACATTGAGCTGAAACTCGCCGCGGTCTTCGTACAGCGTTGGCGTCGCGCGGACTTCGACATGTTGACCGTCGCGCAACGACAACCCGCCGGGACGGCCGACGCCGAGCGCCAGCGCTTTCGGCTTCCACAGGGTACAGCGAACCTGCGCCTTGTCATCCTTGAGCACGAAGTAGCAGTGACCGGAGGCGGCGCGTGTGAAACCGGACACTTCGCCGGCAACCCAGACCAGCCCGACCTGACGCTCGATCATCAGCCGGACGGAGTTGACCAGAAACGAAACCGGCCAGGCGGCGGTTGGGGAAGGCGGCGGGAAAGTGGAGAGTGAGGACATGGATGGTGAGGCAATCAACGTGGGTTATGAACGGCAGGGTTTGGCGCAGACGCTAGCGCCCTGTGTCAGAGGCAAGCCATGGCGTTTTTTCTGCTCATGCGGCCTCTAAATTTCGATAATGGTATCGCTATAACGCGCAAGCAGCGGATCGTGAGTCATCAACCGCATGGGCTCGACAAGCGCCTGAGCAATGAGGAGCCGATCAAATGAGTCTTGATGGTGTGCGGGCAATTCTTCAACGGCGACAGTATGTTCGATCTCGACCGGCAAGAAGCGGTACCCCGATTCGCGAAAATAACGCACGGCGTCCCGACCCGATACGGGCATGTCTCCTCGCCCCAAGCTATGCTTGATGGCAATCTCCCAAACGCTTGCCGCGCTGATCCAGACGGTGGTTCTCGGCGACAGGATCAACTCACGGGCTTTCGACGGCAACCAGGGGCTGTCCGTGACCGCCCAAAGCGCAACGTGCGTATCCAGGAGCAGATTCAAGAATTCTCCCCACCCAGAAACAGACGCGCCACCTCCTCGTTGTGAGCATCGATGTTATCCGGCACCTCAAAAATGCCCTTGGCAACGCCGATACGCCTCCCTGCGGGAACGGCGTCCACGGGAACCAGCTTGGCCGCCGGATGACCATTGCGGGCAATCACGATTTCGCGCACTTCCCCCTGCTCAATGGCTTCCACCAAGCGAGACAAGGAAGATTTGGCCTGCAACATGTTGACGGCTTTCATGGTTTTTCCCTCATGAGGCTTAGTCTAGTCTGGCTAATTTTGGAAGTCAACACACACAAACTGTTGGCGATAACCGTTTCAACGGCGCACTGAGTTCCTGTTTTACCGGGATACGTTTTTCCCTGTGCCGCGGCTGCCTTTTCCCGTAACCCGCCGCAACCGCTGTATCTATGTTTTAACCCATTGAATTTTAATAGTTAAGAAGATGAAACTTTTTGACCGGGCTACCGTTTTTCCTGTCAGGAAACCCACTTAGTGCCGTCTTCGACAAGATACGCACAAACTTATCCACAGAGTTTGGGGATAGTGGTTGCGGCTGGCGGAAAACGGGCGGAAAAAACTGAGCGAACAGTGTGTCTGCCGGGAACCTGTACCCTCGGCGTGATAGTCACTACAATGCCTTATCTTTCGCCATATCGCGACAATTGCCTTTCATGACCGATAAACCCGCTCCTCCCGCTCCAGCACCCGCACCGAACTTTTTGCGCACCATCATTGCCGAAGATAACCGGAGCGGCAAATACGGCGGTCAAGTTGTTACCCGCTTTCCGCCCGAACCGAACGGCTACCTGCATTACGGCCATGCCAAGTCGATCATTATCAACTTCGGGCTGGCCGCTGAAAACAACGGACGCTGCAACTTGCGTTTCGACGACACCAATCCGCTCAAGGAAGATGTCGAATTCGAAGACTCGATCTGCGGCGCCGTGCGCTGGCTCGGTTACGACTGGGGCGAACACCGCTACCACGCCTCCGACTATTACGATGACCTCTACCGTTTCGCCGAGTGGTTCATCGAGCAGGGGTTGGCCTATATCGACAGCCAGAGCGCGGAAGACATGCGGGCAACGCGCGGCACGCTGACCGAGCCGGGGAAAGAAAGCCCCGATCGCCACCGGCCGGCGGCGGAAAGCCTAGCGCTGTTCCGGCGGATGAAGGCGGGCGAATTTGCCGATGGGCAGTACGTGCTGCGGCTGAAAATCGACATGGCCAGCCCGAACCTCAACATGCGCGATCCGGCGATTTACCGGATTCGCCATGCGTCGCACCACCGTACCGGCGACAAGTGGTGTGTTTACCCGCTCTACGATTACACGCACTGCATTTCCGATGCGCTGGAACGCATCACGCACTCGATTTGCACACTGGAATTCCAGGACCATCGACCTCTGTACGACTGGGTGATCGAAAAACTGGCCGACGGCGGGCTGCTTGAACGACCGTTGCCGCGGCAATACGAATTCGCGCGGCTCAATTTGACTTACGTCGTGCTGTCGAAGCGCAAACTGATCGAACTGGTGAACAAAGGCTTTGTTGACGGTTGGGACGATCCGCGCATGCCGACGCTGGTCGGGGCGCGGCGGCGCGGCTTCACGCCCGATGGTTTCCGGCTGCTGATTGAACGCACCGGCGTGTCGAAGAACGACACCTGGCTCGACATGAGCCTGCTCGAAAACGCCATGCGCGACGATTTGAACGACATCGCCGAGCGCCGGATCGCCATCCTCGATCCGTTGAAACTCATCATCGACAATTACCCGGAAAACCAGAGCGAAGATTGCTTCGCACCGAACCATCCGCAAAAACCGGAACTCGGCAAACGGGCTGTTCCGTTTTCGCGCGAACTGTGGATCGAGCGCGACGATTTCATGGAAACGCCGCCGAAAGGCTATTTCCGGTTGTCACCGGGCAAAGAAGTGCGGCTGCGCTACGGTTACATCGTTCAATGCACCGGCGTTGACAAAGACGCGGCGGGCAACATCGTCGCTGTTCACGCGACCTACGATCCCGACACCAAGAGCGGCACATCGGGTGCCGAAACGCGCAAGGTCAAGGGCAACATTCATTGGCTGTCGGCGGCACACGCGAAAACTGCCGAGATACGGCTCTACGATCGGCTGTTTGCGGTGCCGTTTCCGGGAGCTCGCAACCCGCTGGGCGAGGCGGCGGGCGACACATCGAGCACGGCCAAAGCCGTTTCAGCCGACGCCGACGGTGAAACGGCAGAAGCGGTGAGCGAGGAACGTAACTACCTCGACGATCTCAACCCCGACTCCAAGAAAGTCATTACCGCGTATATCGAACCGGCGCTCGCCGACGCCGTGCCCGAAACGCGCTTTCAGTTCGAGCGGCAGGGCTACTTCGTTGCCGATCTGGAGGATCACACGAAAACAAAATCGGTGTTCAACCGCACGGTGACGTTGAAAGATTCGTGGGGAGAGGCGAGCGGGAAAAGCGGGTAGAGCGTATTTCAAAAACGTTTAAGGGACCTCTGAAAAACTCTTCCTGTCATTCTGCGCGTAGCGAAGCGAAGTCGCAGAATCCAGGCGCCGCGTGGATCCTGCGACTTCGCGC
>JAIRJZ010000014.1 GCA_031260355.1 Burkholderiales bacterium | reverse complement strand
GCTGGCTCAATCAGCGTCATCTCGACTTCCTGCTGAATCATTTCGCACAGTCGGCCAAGCTCGGTCGGTTCCGGGTGCGCAACGATGCGGAACTGCACGATTACGGTGCCGCCGTCTTGGCAGTCGAAGCGGAATTTGTCCACAGTGCAGTCGATCAGCTTGATGTCCTGCGTCTTGGTCACGCCATAATGGATCACCATCTCGTAGCCATTTAGTTGGCTGTTCCATTTGACCGGGCATAGCTCCGGGTATTTCAGCTTCGACAGCGTTCCCGGTTCTTCCGGTAGCAGGTCGCCTTCGCCATTCGACAGCTTTCTGTAGAGAGACGATTTCAACGTCGGGCTGAATTCGGACAATACATCGTTGCTGACGGCGATCTCAAAGTTGAGGTCGGCGGCCAGATGCTTTTCCTCGCCGTGAAGTTCCGAGCGCGGGTTGACGTTGGTGAGTTTGGCGGTTTGCTTTTGCAGTGTGAACATGTTGGTTCCTTTTCAGGGTTGGTTACTTGATCTGTTCGGCGCGCATGGTGATAAGCTCGCGCAGCTCGTCGCGCTGCCCTTCATCGGCCACACCTTCGATCATCGAGCGGGCGAAGTCGAGGTCTTCCAGCGTCGTCGCCAAGTTGATGGCGTCTGACACTTGCGCGAACGTGAAAGACTGCGGAGTGCCCAGCGGCTCTTGCCCTTTATTCGACGGCGCATCTCCGCGCAGCGATTCCAGCGTAGCCTCAAAGGTGCCGTTCTCTGCTGGCGTAACGTCGATCACGTCGCCGAGTTCTTCGGCGGTTTGCAGCCCCATGGCTATCTCCGGGGCGTAAGCGCGTATCATCCACGCGGCAGCCCGGTACATCAGCATCAACTGCGGGATGGTCTGCCACTTGCTACCTTTTTTCTCAAACCAAGCCTCTTTCTTCGCCAGATCGATTGTGACAACCGGACCCTCGATGCGCTCCCCGGTTTCCTTCTCGATAGCCCAAGCGCGGCAGCCCCAAGAGTCTTTGCCCTTGTCGCCGACCCACTCGTACCGCAGCGCCGAGAAGCGCCCGCAGTGGTTGAACGTGGCGATCAGGAACTGTGCCGACCAGCCGGGGCGCCCGTGAACAATGTACAGGTTCTGCATCACCATCATAGGGTCTGCGCCTATACGCTCAGCCATGTTGATGGCGATCATGCAGTTGGCGACGTTGCCTTGATACTGCGTTGGCACAAGCGACGAGCTTGCGAACGCTTTCGATACTCGCTGAATCAACTCGAAGCCTTGGGCATCGAAGAACCCGGCGCGAACAGGCTGCGCTGTTGGTCGTGCGGCAATCGCGCGCAGTTCAGATGCGGTGGTAGTGTGTGTTGCGGTCATTATTTTCTCCAAAAACAAGTTTGAAAGTTGGGGCAGTACCGGACATGACACATCATCGACTTCGGATTCCCCCAAGGCGGTATCGCGCCGTGAACCAAGCTGGCGGCAGTGGTCAGTAGTCCGGTGTTGTCGGCGTCGCCGAGCAGCACTTCCCGCGCGCCGGTGATTTCTCCCACGCCGATACGTTGTTTTTCCGGCGTAAGGTTGGTTTGAAGGCCGATGATCTTGGCCGGTGATCGTATTTCCAGCCCGGTTGCGGCCTCGGCCACCAGTTCGTAAACGCCAAGCTGTGCCGCGTGTCCGGCGGTTCTTACGGTTCCGTCAGTGCCGACGATCTGCTTACCACTTTTGATATCGCAGACGCCGTAGCCCATTTCGTCAAACGCTACGCGGTCGGCGGTGCCGGTCAGCGTGATGTTCAGATCCGTCAGGTGTAACGCCTCGACGTTGACCTCGACAGCCACGAAAAAATGATTGTCGCTTTCCTCGCGACAGTATTTCTCGGTGAGGCTGGCGGCGATCTTCTCGGCGTTGACCTGTTCGCCATCCCAATCGGTTTCGTCGGATGGACGGCGCACGGCCTCAACGGCGGCGTCCGTGGCCGCGCTGACCGACGGTACTTGTCCCTTGGCGCGTTCGCCGTCGAAGACCGCCGTGCCGGTGTGCAGCGCGGTTCCGAGTGCCGCCTTGCCGTTTTGTGGCACTTGTCGGCCTTCGAGGTTAATAGCGATCCAGCGTGCCGGGCAGTCAAAGAGACTGCCGAACGACGAAGCACGGATGATTACCGGTGAAGTTGACATGAAAGCGCCCTTTTCTTCGCAATTTCCTTGTGCTCGTCTATAGTTATCATTGGGTACTTTGCCGATTCGCCGAGCGTGATGCGAGCGATGACGCCGAGCATTTCGTCCCAACATAGGTCGTTGCAGATGCGACCATCCTCCATAACAGACCAGTACTCTG
This sequence comes from Burkholderiales bacterium, assembly GCA_031260355.1. GTDB lineage: Bacteria > Pseudomonadota > Gammaproteobacteria > Burkholderiales > Casimicrobiaceae > UBA931. The sequence continues at coordinate 324 of JAIRJZ010000014.1, read as the reverse complement.
CACTTGGATATTCGCTCGATGTCGGAGCTAAAGTGATTACGATGGTTCTTGGCATGTGCGTTACTCCGCGTCACCTTCCGGCGTTGTCCCTGCCGTTTCGACCGTGAGACATCCGGCCATCGCCGCGTCCGCGATCTCATTGGCCGACGCAACGCCGATGCGGTAGGTGGACTCCGCGACGTGCCGTAGCGCCTGTGCGCGGTTATCGGCTTTGACGAAGCGGCTGGCGCCGGTGACGTTGTTGGTGATCTTGTAAATGCGTTTCATGGTTACCTCATGGTTTTTGGTTGCAGTCGCTGCAATTACAGCGCATTCCGTTTTTTC
>JAIRJZ010000062.1 GCA_031260355.1 Burkholderiales bacterium | reverse complement strand
TTCGCGTTGCATCGAATTAATCCACATCATCCACCGCTTGTGCGGGTCCCCGTCAATTCCTTTGAGTTTTAATCTTGCGACCGTACTCCCCAGGCGGTCAACTTCACGCGTTAGCTACGTCACTGAGGAATCGCTTCCCCAACAACCAGTTGACATCGTTTAGGGCGTGGACTACCAGGGTATCTAATCCTGTTTGCTCCCCACGCTTTCGTGCCTGAGCGTCAGTGTTAGCCCAGGGGGCTGCCTTCGCCATCGGTGTTCCTCCACATCTCTACGCATTTCACTGCTACACGTGGAATTCCACCCCCCTCTGCCACACTCAAGCTCGCCAGTTTCCACCGCAATTCCCAGGTTAAGCCCGGGGCTTTCACGGCAGACACAACGAACCGCCTACGCACGCTTTACGCCCAGTAATTCCGATTAACGCTCGCACCCTACGTATTACCGCGGCTGCTGGCACGTAGTTAGCCGGTGCTTATTCTTACGGTACCGTCAAGTATCGAAGGTATTAGCCTCGATCCTTTCTTTCCGTACAAAAGAGCTTTACAACCCGAAGGCCTTCTTCACTCACGCGGCATGGCTGGATCAGGGTTTCCCCCATTGTCCAAAATTCCCCACTGCTGCCTCCCGTAGGAGTCTGGGCCGTGTCTCAGTCCCAGTGTGGCTGATCATCCTCTCAGACCAGCTACCGATCGTCGCCTTGGTAGGCCTTTACCCCACCAACAAGCTAATCGGACATCGGCCGCTCCCATAGCGCGAGGTCTTGCGATCCCCCGCTTTCCTCCTCAGAGCATATGCGGTATTAGCCAATCTTTCGACTGGTTATCCCCCACTACGGGGCACGTTCCGATGTATTACTCACCCGTTCGCCACTCGCCACCAGGCCGAAGCCCGTGCTGCCGTTCGACTTGCATGTGTAAAGCATGCCGCCAGCGTTCAATCTGAGCCAGGATCAAACTCTTCAGTCTAATCTCTGCTTAATAAACTCATTCGAAATCAGTTAAGACAGACCGTCTCGCGACGGTCACACTTGCGTTCTTCGTATGAGCACTGCTATTTCTTTAAACCTGCCCGCTTACCAAAGCTTGCGCCTCAATCTGCGAGCTTACAGCAGCACCCACACCTATCAATCGCCATCTTCTTAAAGAACTGCCCGGAACCACACAACAAACAGGTTTCAAAGGCGTAGAAGTGAGATTATGGCACCCCCTGATTTTTTTTGCAATACCCTCCGCACAAAAATTCTAGGTGGCCAGAAAATTCATTCCGCATCCCGCTGCGCATCTCGCCAACCTCACGGTATGATTCGATTTGATGGTTTTCGAACCGCCCCGCGCGCGCCCGTGTCATGACCTTGCCCTCCGCCGTACCGCCCGCTCCGGCTCCCTTGCCGGAGACACCGCCGCCTACCCCGGCCGATGTGGCCTCGGGCCGCTTTCTCGGTACGTTGCTGCTGCTCTTTACCGCTTCATTATTGGTATGTACGCTGGTCTATCTGGCCTGGACGCTTCCGGGCGCCTGGTTTTCCGGCGCTTCCGCGAAAATCTGGTCGCCGCAGAACATTACCGTCGCCCGCGGCTCCTTGATCGGCGCCGAACCCGGACGAGCGCATTTTGCCCCCGAGGCCAACGGGCTGGCAATGCTGGCGGTCAATACCCGCTTCCCGGCGCGCGATTACCCTGTGCTGGATTGGGAGATTTCCGGCCTTCCCGACGGCACGGTCGCCAAGCTCTTGTGGCGCACCGATTACGCGCCCAACGCCCAGAAGCAGATCGATCTGGAGGTCGAGAGCGGTCGCTTGCTGCCGATCACGGTCGTCCGCGAAACCGGCTGGATCGGAAACGTCCTGGGGATCGCTATCGCGCTTCAACTCCCGGCGCCGCAGCCGTTCACCGTCGTCAGTCTTCGGGCGCATCCGATGGACGCTCTCGAAACGCTGACGCTACGCATCAAGGAGTGGACCAGCTTCCCAGGCTGGCGCGGAACTTCCATTTTCCAATTGGAAGACCCGGGTACGGTTTCGCTCTCGTTGTTGATTCTCGCCGCGCTTGCTCTGCTTCTCCTCGGCGCCGTGTCGGTTTTTTTCTGGCGACGCTGGCGTGACCGTTATCTCGATTTCCCGCGCACGATGCCGCGTTACTGGCTTTACGGAGGAATGACGCTTCTCTGCATGGGCTGGATGGTGCTCGACGCCCGCTGGACGATTCAACTGGCGCAACAGGCCTCGCAAACCTGGCACACTTACGGCGGTAAAAACTTGACGCAAAAGCGTCTGGCCGCCGAAGACAGCGCTCTCTTCGCTTTCATCGAAAAAGCGCGTGCGGAACTGCCGGAAACTCCGGCTCGCGTTTTTGTGATGGCCGACGCCGCCTATCTACGAAGCCGTGCCGCTTACCACCTTTATCCGAACAACGTGTTTTACGATCTTCACTCGCCGCAGCCGCCCGATGCGCGCTTCTTGCGTCCCGGCGATTACTTGCTCGTCTTTCAACAACGCGGCGTTCAATACGACAGCGCCAGAAAAAAAATTCGTTTGCCCTCCGGCGCCGAGCTTTCTGTCGACGCCAAAGTGATTGACTCCGGCTCCGCCCTTTTTGAGTTAGCACCATGACTTGGCTTCTTGTTCTGATCGCCTTGCTGTTGCCGTGGCTGACCGGCGCCGCGCTGCTTTACAGCGCCGCCGCGTTGATGTTGCCGCGCACTGCCGTACACGCGCCGGGAGAACTTTTCTGGCGGCTCGGGGCAGGCGCTTTTTTGGGTTATTGGCTGGTGACGTGTTTGATGCGTTTGTACGCCCTTCTCGGCATTCCCTTCGGCTTGATCGTCATCGCCGTACCGCTGTTGTTGACCGCCGTGCTGGCGGTTTATATCGGCTGGCGGCGAGCGCCTTTTCAGCATCTCCGGAAATGTTGCGTTATTTGTTCGCTTCCCAAGCTGACACGCTATTTGTTTTGGGCGCTTCTCGCCTGGCTTGCGTTGCGTTTCGGGTTGCTGTTCTTTGAGGTCTCCACCCGCCCGCTCTTTCCGTGGGAAGCCTCCATCCAGTGGGCATCGAAAGCGCGCGTTTATTTCGGCCTGAAATCGCTGGCGCCTTTTGTTGACAGCGCCGCCTGGTTCGGCGCCGCCGGTAACGCTTATTTCGACAACGCGCCCAACCTTGCCGCCACCTTGCCGTTGTTGCAGGCGTGGATGTGTATTGCCATCGGCGAGTGGAACGACGTACTGATGAACCTACCGTGGTGGATCATGTTATTGGCGCTGACACTCGCCGTTTACGGTTTCATGCGCAACCAGGGCATCGGCGCCTTCGCCAGTCTGATTACCGCTTGGCTTGTCGCTTCGCTGCCGCTGCTCAATGCGCACACCGCGCTGGCCGGGCTGCCCGACTTGCCGCTGGCCGGCACGTACACTTTGGCCGCGTTATCGCTGCTTCGCTGGGCGCGCTCGCGGCAATGGCTCGACTTGTTCTGCACGTTGCTCTTCGCGCTCATCGCCGCGACCCTGTGGTCACCGGCTTATCTGTGGCTGGTCACCTTGCTGCCGGCGCTCGTCTGCGTTCTTCTTCCGAAGAGTACGCGGTATTGGGCGCTGGCGCTCCCCACCGTCACGATTGCGGCGCTTCTGTTGCTGACCCAAGTCGGGGGATCGCTGTCGCCGGCATTGGCGAACCTTCACCTCGACACTGATCCCGATGCCTGGTTGCCCCCTTTCATCATTAAAGAGAACTGGCATTTTGTCTGGCTGGCGGCACTGGCCACCGTGGTCGTCGGATTCCGCGAATGCCTGAACGACAAAATCGCGCCGTTCTCTCTCATCGTGTTGGGCGCCGCGCTCATTGCCGTCGTCGCCGTTGCTTTCCCGGCGCTTGTTTCCTGGCTTTTCGGCCCGATACACGCCGAACGCTTTTTGATAACCGCAGCGCCTCTTCTTCCTCCGTGGATAATCACCGTCTGGCACGGCCGTTTCCGGTCAGGGCATCACCCGGATTCTGCTGCGACAGAATAAGGGTTCGCTCAGATCACCCCTTTCCATTCGTCGATCACTTCCGGCGCTTTCATCTCGAGCGCCCGGAGATACGCTTCCTCAAGATGCCGGCAATGCTGTTTCATCTCCACCAGAGGCGAATGTTCCAGCCCACGCCGCATCCCGGCGCGCACATCTGCCATAAACGCCTTGTCGTGACTCAAGCGCACCGCTATTTCGACATATTCTTTGCCGCCGTTCGCAATCGTTCGCGTTTCTCCCAGATTCTTCAAAATCGAATAGCTTGACCGCTCGCCATGACGGCGCCCGACCAGAGTCACGACCGGGGCTCCTGCATTCAACGGCTCCAGCGTTCCGTTCACATTGCCGTAAGGCATCGGATCCAGAACAAAATCGATGATAGAGTACCGCGCCTGTCGTAATTCCTTACTCATCGGCATCGCAAGAAAAAGATAGCGGTCTTCGGCAATGCCTGCACTTTTCATTACATTCCGGTAACTCTGTGTATGAACCGGGGAAATCGGTGAAAAAACCAGCTTGCCTTTTGGAATTTCTTCCAGCGCCCGCTTCCATAACGCCACATATCTTGCCGAAAGTTTTGTCGGCATCACAAAAGCGCCGATCAATACCGCGTCTTCCGCAATGCCCAAAGATTTCCGGTGATACGGGTGCTCTGCCGCGGTTTCAACAGGCGAATAAGGGTAAACGCATCCCTGCATCGCCAGAAACGGCTCGATCTGGTAGGCCTGCATCTCCGGCAAATCCGCGAAATGGTCGGTCAATTTGAAATCGACCGTCGATAGCCCGACTGTCCCCGCGCTCGCAATGTGCGTGATCTGCACCCGCGCCGGCTTCAAGGCCAGAATTCCCGGTTTGGAACCCTCGGTATGGGTTGACAAGTCCACCAGAATGTCCAGATCGTCAGCGCTGATCCGATTTGCCACCTCATGCTCTCCCAGCCCTGGCAAAAAATGGAAATGGTCGGCGAGACCAAGAAATTGTTCCGTAACTGAATCCCGCTTCCCGTTCAGCGAATAAAAGAACAATTCAAATTTTTCCTTATCGTGGTGTTGCGTCGCCTGCCAGACCATCCGCCCCATCACATGATCGCGCAAATCTGCTGACAAATACCCCACCCGGATTTTCCCCGGATTCCTTTTCTGCGGGCGCAGCAACGGCGCCCCGAACGTCTTTTGCATCGCCTCATTGTAAAGTTTGGCCATGCGCAACGAAAACTCCGGCTCTATATCAAAGTAGAGGAGCTGGTGCTGCAACATGCCCAGCACGCCGATAAGCTCGTTTTTGCTTTGCGCCTTGAATTTGGCTTTTCGCAATCCGTCAAGAAAAAACTCGGCTCCTTTGAAATCCCCCGTGGACTGACATGCTTCCAATGCCTGCGAAGCCATCGCGATCGATTGTGGGCAATGCATTTGAAACTGCTGGAAATTTTCAAACCACTCGCGCGATTTTCCGGTTTCTTTCAAAAGGTCGCCAAACCGCATATACGATTTGACATGTCCCGGATGGTTTGACAGCACATGGCGATAAGCGCGACCCGCCGCCTCGAACTGCTTTTGCTCCTGAAACAACTGCCCCAAATGAAAATGCACCTCCAGCAAGTCCGGGTTGAACAAAAGCGCCCGCTGATAAGAACGCGCCGCTTCCTGATGACGCGCTTGCTGTTGCAATGCCACTCCCAAATCGAAATGCGCTTCAGCATTCATTGGCATGATTGACAAAAGGTTCTTGAAAATCGTTTCCGCTTTGACGCTCTCGCCGACCCGCAGCGCAATCTTCCCTTCCAGATGACGGAGTCCCCAAGCCTCCGGCATCATAGATAATCCCTTTTCGACCAACGCCTGAGAGCGCGGCAAGTCTTCCTCCAGCAAGAATTCGGACAACGACCGATACGGTTGGGCGTAATCGGGCAACGCGTCAAGCGCGGCAGAGAGGTGTCTGCTAACGCTTTCCCTGTCTCCGGTATCTCGCGCCAGCACCGCCGACAGGTAATGCAGCAATGCCATTTCCGGTTGGTCACTCAACAACGTCTCATAAATAGCACCAGCGGCTTCCACGTCTCCTTGTTGATGTGCTTTCAGCGCCGCATCCTTTTTCTCGACGAACTCGCGCGCCACCAAAGAAGCCAATGACGGCAATTCTCTCTGCAACAACGCCAACGCTTCTTTAACTTCCTGCGGCGTTTCAAAAGCGCGATCCCACCACGATAGCAACCCCTCCAGCCCTTTTTGGCCTTCGGAGAAAGTCCACACCTGTCTCGCCGGGCGCTCGATGAGGAACGTTTTCACTGGCCAGGTCATTCCGGCAAAATCGATCAACGCATCGTAGTCCAACAAGCTCAGTACCGTTGCCGGCGCCGCCGGAAGTGAACGCACTGTCTTTTTCCTGTTGCTATCTTCTGCGGCGGAATCGAAAAAAGACTGCCACTGCTCCGCGCTTCCCGGCGCCCAGATGTCCAACTCATAGGGCGACGGCAACAGCGCCGACAAGCATTCTTTGACGCCGCCGGTCTCTTCGCTCCACGGCGGCAACAACCACGATACCCGCAAACGCTCTCCGGCGGTGCGCCGCCGCCATTGCAGCGGCAATATTTCCGCTTGTTGCTTTTCTCTGGCGTAAACCGCTTGCTGAATCTCGCCGTACCATTGAAAAAAGTCTTTTGCAACATTGAAGCAACCGACCCGTTGCAGAGCCAGCGCCAACTTGCGAATCCCGTCGCTATCTTGTTCAGGAATCGCCTCATCGAAAAGCGTTTTCGCTTTTTCAACATAAACTTCCCGTTGAGAAGGCAACGGCAAAAGCCGGCTCAACATGGCCATTTTCAACACAGGCGGCCAAGAAGCCTCTAGTGCCAGACATTTTTCGGAAAACCGCTGTTTCGCCTCAACGATCGCATTTCTCACCGCATCGTTCGCTGCATTGTCCGCTTCAACGGCTTTTGCCAATGCGCGGGCAAAAGCGTCGTCGCAGAGAACGTCTTTTCGCGTTTCCGCCCATTGCTCCAGCCTCTCCCACTGCGACACATCCCCCTGCATCGCCGACGAAATCGCGCACACCGTTTCTGCCCGCGGTTCTTCCGCGTTTATTTTGAGAACGGCGGCGGCGTGTTCGACCGCGCCTTCCACATCCCCCAGATGCAACAACGCCTCGGCCATCGCCTGCAAACAGGGCAAAGCGGTCGGATGTTTCGCGTAACCTTGACGCCAGGCCGCATACGCTTTCTCGGCATCCCCGAGTGCCCACCACGCGCCGCCGAGAAGAAAATATGCTTCTTGCGAAGAAAGCGGTTCCTGGACGGCTTTCTCAAAACACCAGACGGCGTCTGCCAGCATCCCCTGCGATTGGTATTCTTTTCCCCGCGCCAGCCAATGAATTTTTTCTTCCGCCACGAACCCTTACCTCTTCACCCATTTTTTCAATCTATCGATCACGCCCTGCGGCAGCACCGCGCGTAACACACGTCCCGCCAATGTTTGTCGAAAGCGCATCGCCCATCGCCACCCTGCGCGCTCTTGATCCTGCGCTTCCATCGTCCCACCGGGGTTGGCCGATGAATAAGCCGTATAACCCAACGCATCGCGCACCCTAATCGCCGGAAAAGACAGCTTTTCAGAAACGGACGGGACGACCGTTGCGAGCGCTTGCACATAACACGCCATCGTTGACGCGACCATGGTCTCCATCGTCGGCAACGAAACATTACTTGCGCGCATTGTTTTTTCTTGCAGCCCTGTGGGATCGAGAGCCTCCAAGATTCGCCGTAACATTTGCGCCTCGTCCGCCCACTCTTCCTCGCTCATCACCCACCCCGCGCCTTGCGCTTGCATACGCTCCGCCAAAGCGCCGAACGGCGGCACCAATGCCGGTCGCCCGGCCCGCCAGGTTTCAGACAATGTGTAGCAAAACGTCTCCGGCCCCGCCGAAGGATAAAGCACCAGCTTCACACCGTAGTAATCCATCAACGTCGGCAAATCGTCCGGCGTATAGCGGCCGTGTATCAACAAGCGTCCGTCGTCGCTCTGCCAAGGCCCACGTTGTCGGTCAAGATAGCCGATCAAGACAAAACGCACGGCGGCATTTTGTTCCGCTGCCAGCGCCACCAAACGCTCCAAGCGCCGCGCCCCTTTGTCCGGCCCCACGGCGCCCAGCACCGCCACCGTCGGCCATTGGCTGCCTGCAAACAGCAGCGCGCTCAAGTGCCGGGAAGGCGCAGACGTTGCCGGAATCGCGTGCTCAATCCGCTTCACCGCAATTCCCGGGAAATACCGCTCAAACATTTGTCCAGCCCAAAGCGACGGCGCGACGATGAAGCTCGCTTTTTGCACGAAGGTATAGTGCTTCTCTCGCCATGCCGCAATGTCGATGTACGAGAAAGATGGTTGTTGTTGAAGGCATTGTTGACAAACTTCCGGCGTCGTCTGCCCGCCGCAATACCGCTCATGCGGATCCAAAAACGTGATCGTCGGGCACGCAAAACTGAGGTCGTGGGTCGTGTAGCCGTAAGGAATCGGCAGCTTCGGCAGTGCCGACAAAATCCCGTCACGGCAACCGGATGTGTTGTGCACATGAATGAGGCCGACGCCTAAGCTCCCGCACAGTTGTTCGATGAACGACTCCCACGACTCATCGTCGCGGCGCGTCACGCACAAAATGGAAACGGCCTCGCCGGTTTGCGACGCCAGCTCCACTCGCCATTGGGTGTTATCCACTACTACAAGATAATGTCTCCAACTTGGCAAGGAATACCGGATTAGCTGTCGCGCATGAAGCTCCGTCCCCCCCCCGTGCGTGTGCACGATGTGAAGCACCGCCTGCTCGGGGATCTCCGCTTTGTCTTCCTCCAACTGCGCCGCTATCCGAATAGGCCGCAGCGGATCGCGCGCAATAAACCGACCGACAACATCCAGATACTCCGGATGTTTACCGAGCAATACCGCCATGTTGCGTTCGCCCAGTTGCTGCTTTTTTCCTTCAAACGATCGCTCGCCGAGATGCACGACAAACGCGTCGTCGCACAACACATTTCGGAACCCCGCCTTCGTCGTTCTCAGGCAAAAATCATTTTCCTCGCCGTAACCGGCGCCGAATGCCTCATCAAAAAAGCCGATGCTATCGAGCACCGCTCGCTTGATGTAAAAGCAGAAACCGACGCCGGTCGGGATATCAGGATAAGACGGCACCGCCGACCGGCTCAAGGCCGTGCGAATGGGCTCTGGATCTTTGCCCTCCGGCCAGCCGTTGTCCGCGCAAAATCGGGGATAAGAGCAAATTTCGGCATTGTTGGAAAAAGGAGTTACCGTCCCGATATGCTCTTCCGAATAAGCGCAGCGTTGCAACGCTTCCAGCCAGCCCGTTGTGACAATCGTATCGGAATTGAGCAACACGACATCGCGATGAGAAAGCGCCATGCCGCGATTGGCCGTTCTGGTGAAGCCGCGGTTGATTTCGTTGCGAAGCAATATCCGCTGCGGAACATTCTCTTGTTGCCAGTGCTCAAACAAAAGGCCGATATCGGGAGACGGCGATGCATCGTCGATCAGAATCAACCGATAATCGCCAGACGTTTTTGCCAGAACGGAAGCCACGCATTGCGCAACATCCGCCGCCGCGTTGTACACCGGCACAATGATATCGACACCGATGGCTGCCGACGGTTTCTGCCGCACCTTCATCCGTTAGCGCCCAAGTCCTTATTGGAAAAACAGCGCCGCAAACGGGAAAGCGGCCAGCGCAACCAACCGATCAGACTCTCACGATAACGCAGACGCGCTGTTTTTTCTTTCAAAGAGCATTCCAGCGATCCGATCTTCTCGCCCATTTGCTCAATCGCTGCATCCCGCTCTTGAAGCTCTTTCTCCAACTTTTGCTCAGTCTGTTGAAACCTTTTTTGCTGATCCAATGCCAGCCTGTCGAGGCGCAACACCTCCGAGGCTTGGTGGTAAAGCCGCTTGAGCTCTGTTTCACCGGCATCCGAAAACAACGACAGTTCGGGAACCGATGGGAGCACGGTTTTTGTGTCGCGCCCCGCCACCACGATAAAATACTTCGCCGCCGGCAACTTGGCCGCAGCAACCCTGCCGTCTTCCTGTTGCTGCCACGCCTGCGCCCCCATCGCCCCGCTCAGCGAACTTGGCTCCCGCCAAAGGGTCGAGCCAAACCACTGCCGCTGCGCCAACCATACCTGCGACGGGAAGAACGGAACCAACAGTGCCTCCAACTCTGCTCGATCCAATTCGTGAACATGAAACGGATTTGCCGGCGTTTCCGGCGGCGAGTATTCGGGGCGGTTGGGCGACGACAAAATCAGAATGCCGTCCGGCGCAAGGACGCGCGCAAACTCCTTGATCATAGGCGCTTGCAATGACTGTGGTAAATGTTCGATCGTCTCAAAAGAAACAATCAGGTCAACGCTGCCGTCCGCCAACGGCAACGAAGCAACCGACGCTTGCAAAAATCGTAGGTTCGGATGCGCGCGTTCGTAATTTTCCGAAGCATGCCGCACCGCGTCGGCATCGACATCGACCCCGGTCACCGACAGCGCATCCGCCGCCAGAAGCGCACTGCCGTACCCTTCGCCGCAAGCTGCATCAAGTACGCGCCGCCCCCGTGTCAAGCTTTGCGCGAAAGCGTACCGGTGCCAGTGTTCATGGACGATTTCCCCGGGAACTCCGGGGACGAACCGTTCGCCGGTGAATTCAAGAGTTAAAGGCATAACCTGTCGTAGATCACAAGATTTCGTATTCGCATTTTCGTTCAGTGTTTCGTCTCGCCCAGCTTGACACGGCTCTCTTCAACGGCAGCTTGAGCAGTAATGCGATAATAGCTATTATGCCTCATTCAGAAAACATGTGACCACCATGAATGGCCTCTCTCTTCTTCGCGCCGACCTTTCTTCCAAGACAGTTAAGCCTCAAGCCCCTCTGGCAATAACCGTTGATTTTTCTGTTGAGGCGCCTATCGTCTTCGACATCAACGCCTGTGTCACCATCGCCGATGCCGAAGGCAATACCTTGCCCGGCTGCCATTATCTGAGCGCCGGCGGCTGGGATGTCAGTTGGTTGCCACAAGGAGCTTACCGGCTTCAAGCGCTGGCGCCGCAGCATGGTCTGCCAAACGGCTCATATACAGCCAATATCGTTTTATTCCATCACGACAACGGCGCCGCCTTCCAAGCCGGAGCGGCGGCGCTTCCCTTCGATGTCAAGAAAAGCACCGTTACCGAAACCTCTCTCCGCTTTTCCTGGGATCTGCAAAGCCAACAAAACACCCCGCCGATAGAAACCCTTTCCTGGAAACGCGGCAACGCTGACTGGTTTTCCGTGCACTTTGACCATGAAGTCCGCACCGCCGCCAGCTATTTGTTGAAGAACTCTCCTCTGCTCAAGGGGAAAATTCTGAATATTGGTTGCGGTGACGGCACCACAGATTTCGGTATGGCGCTGCGGCTGAGGCCAGAAGAAATGGTGGGCATCGACCCTTTCCGTGGTTATGAGCGACTGCCGGACATTTTGAAGCAAAGCGGCTTCCCGATAACCGAGCTTCCCGGCAATCTGCGTTTTCTTCCGGCCAGCGCCAACGAGATTCCTTTCCCCGATGACTATTTCGATGTGGTCATGTCGTGGGGGTTGGTTGAACACATCGCCGGCGGCTACCTTCAGGCTCTTAAAGAGATGCGCCGCGTCCTGAAACCCGACGGCTTGCTGCTGATTTGTCCCGGACTTTTTTATTCCGACATCGGCAACCATCTCGGCGAATTCCGTTTCGCCCGCGAAGAGCCCTACGTTCATCTCAAACGCCCGCGGGACTGGCTGCGCGAAAAAGTTCTCAGCAGCCAGCCGGACTATATTGATCGTTGCGGCGACAACGCTTCCCCGGAGCAATACTGGCAGTGGTTTACTGAACTCAACCCGATCACCGTGCCCGAATTCGAGAAGCAGTTGCGCGAGCTTGATTTTGAGCCTTGGCGGGTCGCGTTGCGTACCCATGATCACGTTGAGTACACCCCGGAACTGCAAAAATATTCCTTTGTCGATCTGCTGGCCGGCGAACTTTATGTTTCCGCCTACAATCGCAAAAAATCTACGGGAAATTGATCTGATACACGAGGCGCGGGTGGGTTGTCCGCGCTCTCGTGCGCATCACTCTTTCCCCAGATAAATTTTCTTCATCGGCACGCCAATCAGCCCCATACAGACTACGCTAGCATGCACATCTATCATCAATGCATCGTGCACCCAGTGATGCTGTATATTCTGCTCCTGCGTACCCTCGCCTATAGAAACAGCAACGCTATATTTACCGCTAGGCATCACCGGCAAGCGAAACTCAAAACTTGCTATCAATATCTCTCCTGCCTGTGCTGTTGGTTCATTGAAACGATAAGAAAGATACGTATTATCCGTAAATACTGCCTGTCCCAACCGATCACGAAAGACAAATCCGATAATCGGCCGCGACAACTCTTGCGAGGCTTTCGCGCGAATTTCCAAAACCACATCTTCACCCCCAACCATCCACGCCAATGGTTTTCCGTTTTTACCAAGCAGCCGCACCGAAACAATTTCCGCACCCCCGGCGCCGAACCCGGGGCGGTAGGGGTCAAACTGCAAAATCTCCATTTCATTGCGAAGATTAGACGCATTAATAAGTGGTGCGCGCGCATCATGATATTCGTCATCTTCCAGCGACTCCGCCGCTCGATCAGTCGCCATGTCCGGAACTGTTTCGACCGCTGCTGGTTGAATATCGGGAACGTTACATAGCGCCGCAAGATAGCGTTCAGAAACTTTTTTTGGCGAGTCCATCATCACCATCTTGCCGTGATCCAGCCAGATGGCTTTTTCGCATAAATTGATCACCGCGCCAATATCGTGGCTGCAGAAAAACAGTGTCCCTTTCTCCATAAACTGGCGCAAAAAGCGCATGCACTTCTGTACGAAATAGGCGTCGCCGACCGACAGCGCCTCATCAATCACAAGAATATCCGCATCGACATGCGCCACCACCGCAAAAGCCAGCCGCACGAACATCCCGCTCGAATAGGTTTTCACCGGCTGCTCGATGAAATCACCGATGTCAGCAAAATCGCGAATGCTCTCAAAGCGTTCGTCGATTTCCTCGTTGCTCAAACCGTACAAGTTGGCGGCAAGATAAACATTCTCTCGTCCGGTAAATTCCGGGTTGAACCCCGCGCCCAGTTCCAACAGCGCGGCAATTCTGCCTTTCGTTTCTACTGTCCCTGTGGTCGGGTTCAACGTCCCGCAGAGTAACTGCAACAATGTCGATTTGCCGCTGCCGTTACGGCCGATGATGCCAACGGTTTCGCCGCGCCGGATCTCAAAGGAAATATCTCGCAGCGCCCAGAATTCCCGGAAGTACTGCCGTCGGCCACGCATCAACATTTGCAGCAAGCGATCTTGCGGTCGCCCGTAAATCTGGTAGCACTTGCTCAGGCGCTCGACCTTGATCAGCAATTCAGAGGACATCGGCGAATCCTTTTCGCGTCTTCTGAAACCAGGCGTAGCCCAGCCACGCAACGACAATACTGCCGGCCAACGAAGCGAAATACATCCCCCAGTGCGGCATCTTTCCGAAAATCAAAACGCCTCTGGTCTGCTCGATGATCAAGGCCAGCGGATTCAGCAGCAGCACTTTTTGAAAACTTTCCGGCAGCATCGACACCGGGTAAAAAATCGGCGACAAAAACAGCAGGAGCGTTGTCGCGACACCGACCACTTGCGCGACATCGCGCAAGAACACTCCCAGAGACGCCAGCAACCAACTTATTCCCACCGTCAAAAAAAGCAGCGGCAAAAGAACAACCGGAAAAAGCAACGCAGTAAGCGGCGGCGCCCCGAAGAAGATCAGGTAAAAAAGCAACCACACCAGCGAAGCAATCCCGCAGTGAAACAACGCCGCGCACAGCGTCACCACCGGCAAAATTTCCAGCGGAAAAACGACTTTCTTGACGTAGCTCGTATTCGCCAGAATCAAACCTGGCGCACGGTTGACGCATTCGGAAAAAAAATTGAAAACCAGAAGCCCGGCAAACAGAATCAGGGCAAATTCCGTTTTTGAATCACTGCCGGTATTCCAGCGCGCCTTGAAGATGACGCTGAAAACGAAGGTATAAACAGCCAGCATCAGCACCGGCAAAAAGAAAGACCATAGAATCCCCATCACCGAACCGCGATAACGGCCGATAATTTCGCGCGCTACCAATGCCTTGATCAGGCCTCGATTTTTCCACAAACTGCTACACACTGTCCACATAGCTCGGAAGCTTACACTATTTACTTTCGGCGAACAGGCGCTTCGCCGTTATAACCTCTCCGACAAGAGGTGATTTTCCAACTTGCTTATGTGCAACACAAGCAAAACAAGAAACGACAAGGCGCAGATTTCCGCTTTCACAGGAATGACGGGATAGGGTGGTCACGCTTGTTATCATAGCCGAGAATTTGCCGTCTCTTCTGAGTGGCACCGCGATACTGGTCTTGTGGTGCCATCCCTGCGGGAAACCAGAATACGCTTCGACTCTTCCCGCGGCATTAATACATCACTTGCCTTCATCCCCGCGAAAGCGAGGGCCCAAGCAAAGAAATGACCTCCGTTTCTTTTCACAACTCCCTTTACACGGCTAGAGCATTTCTTGTTTAAATAAGCGCTTTTTTGCGCAAACATGCGCGCCGCCCTCTCCCCTTGTGGGAGAGAGTGGCCGAAGGCCGGGAATGGGCCTTGATCTTCGGAATTCCCGAAGCGGTTTGCAGAAAACTGACTGGTTGCGTGTAACGGATTCATTCGCATGATTAAAGCAAATCCGCTCTAATGGTTCATCCGTCCTTTTGTGGCGAAGCTTCCTCTACTAATCACCATTTCGCTGCACAATCATCACTTCCCGCTTATCGCCTTCTCAAGCATTTTTTTTATCTCCTCTGCCGATGGCGGCGCAGCGTATAGCGCATCTATCGCCGCTTCGTTGAGAACCGTCTTCGGATCGTCGTCTATTTTTGCCAGCTCCTTTTTTCTGTACTCCTCGACGAACTTTTGCTTTTGCTCATTCATGATTTCTTTTTTGACCTCTTCAAAAGGGCGTAAACCGGCCTCTTTTTTTTCCTTGAAAAGAATCAGGTGCCAGCCAAATTGCGTCAACACCGGCTCGCTAACATCCCCGGTTTTTTTGAGCGCAAACGCCGCCTTGGAGAACTCTGGAACCATCGCCTCATAGGAAAACCACCCAAGCTCCCCCATCCGGTTCGCTGATCCTTTGTCCTCTGAATATTTCTCGGCAACCTTGCCAAAATCCTCGCCCGCTGCAATCTTTGCTCTTGCCTCCTGCGCGAGCTTTAGCCCCTCTTCCGAGCTACGTTGCTTGAGATCAAAAAGGATGTGGGCGGCATTGACTTGTTCCGGCGTTTCATATTTTTTCTTGTTGGTGAGATAGATTTCCTGCGCCCGCGCGGCGTAATTTTCCTCTCGTTTTGCAAACGCCTCTCCACCCTCCTGCTCGATCCGGTCCACCCGCAACTTCGCGTGAAACCGCTCAGTTTCCGCCGCCAGAAATGCCTTCGCCTTTGGGTCTTGGTCAAGCTTTTCAGCGCGAGCCTGCGCCGCCAAGGTCTTGTCCCGCAAAAGGCGTGACAAGACCCTAATAATCATGTTCTGATCGCTTGAAACCCGTCCCCCAGTGCCCTCCGGAAAAAGCAGCAGCGCCGCGTCGTAATCGCTCTTACGAACCTCCGCCCACTCGTTCTTGGCCAGCACGGGGTCATTTTCTGTAGCCTGCGCCCACAACCCCTGAGCAGACAGCACCAAAAAAACGCCGCAAAGCCAAGCGACCCCATTTTTTCGAAACATCATTCCCACCATGCTCTCCTTTTCCCTAAAACACCGCAAAACGGTGATTTTACCCGTTTCTGCCTGAACACGACCACACTTATAAGACGGCGCGAGCAGGAAAGCCTACCGCCCCAAAGCAAAGACCCCGCTTTCACGGGGTCTTTGAAGCGCAATACATCGAAGGCGTTAATTGGCGAAAACCCCCATTTTTATCAGCATATTACAGTTTCCAGTGGCGCAAGAGGCCGTGCCGTTTGACCGCTGGTTTCTGATATTGATGTAATAGGTCTGTCCGGACTCCAGCTTTGGGTTGCCGGTGCCGGTTGCCGTCGAAAATTTTTGCGAATACTGACTCACGAATCTCGGCACAATCAGACTGCCGTCGTTGAAATCGCAGGCGTTCTTCGATATGGTGATATTCCGCATTGTCGCAGGCGCCTCAAACTCGGCGACGCCTATTGACATAAGATTGGTCGAAACGTTGCTGGGAACGGTAAAGCGCACCGCCAAAACGCCGTTGCCGGCATTCGCTGACAACTGCGTGTTACCCCAAGCAATCTCCGGCTTGAAGCCGCCAGAGGGGCAATAATCGATTCCGGTGTCGCCGCCCCCCGAGGCGGCCGCGACGGTTGCCGACTTGGTGACAGAAGTACACGCCGTCGTTTCGTTACACGCTTTGAAGGTGTAAATGTAGGTGATGGCTGAGGTCCCGGTGTTCGCCGGTAAATTATGTGCCACCGAGGCGCCGCTATAAGTCTGTGTACCGCCACTACCACCGGAGCGCGTCCAACTGTAAACTGTCGAGCCGTCCACCACATTGCCCGTACACGAGCCCGTCAATGAAATCGGCCCGCCTGTGTTTTCCAAGTTAATCGCCGCCGCCGGCGCTATGGAACAACCTGAGGGCACCGTGGGTCCGCCGCCACCGCCAGGCACACAAACAAGCGTAAAAGAACCGCCGCCGTTATTCTGCAACTCGAACGAGTCGCAGTTAGGATCGGCATAGGTCACGGAAGCGGCATGCAACGACGGGGCTATCCCCACTGAAAGCGTCGTCAAAAAGATCACCCCTAACAGGGCAAGCCGGCGGAGTGGCAAGATGGAGCGCATTTTAAATGTCATAACGAATCCTTTTCATCAGGCTCTGATGTAGTCTTTATTTATTATACACGGCTAACTGCCGCCGCAGTAAAGCATTAAGCCTGCAAATTCCGCTTTTTGTGGCAGAAAAGGTTTCAGGGATTCAAGGGTTGCTCCTGTGTCACATTTACGGAACACTCCGACAAGAGACTGCGGTTTGTAACAAATCTCTATGTGGCAAGCTCCTCGGGTTCCGTCTTTCTCCAGGATGACCGTTTTTTGCATCACTCGTCCCTCCCTACAAGGGCGTCGTTTAGGGAAGGTCTGAACAAACCGGTTGCTGAACGGATTTCATTGAACAGACAGCTTTGCTTTTCATCATACGGCAGAACCACCTAAAAACTTCGGTTGATTCATCTCTTACGGTTCGGATAAAGCCCTCTTCCGGGCTGTTTGACGTTTCATGGGCACACCTGTTCCATTGCCGCCCATAAACGCTTTCGCGCCATCCACAAATTGGACAGCGCAAACAGCGTCTTGATCTGCGCCGTGTTCTTTGCAAGCCCCCGATAGCGCACCTTCGTGTAGCCAAACTGACACTTGATCACCCGAAACGGGTGCTCGACCTTGGCGCGGATACGCGCCTTGATGTATTCCAGTTTGCCTTGAACCGCCCCCAGCGGCGTGCTCGCATCCAGCGCCCGGCGCTTGCTTGGGCGCATGGCAACATGCCAGGTGGCCCGGATGCCTTGCGTGTCCAGGCGCTTGCCTACGCCTTGATAGCCCGCGTCGGCGTACACGTCGCTTTCATCGCCGTGCACCAGCGCATGAGCCTGCGTCACATCGTTGACGTTGGCGGCGGTTCCCACTACCGTATGCACCAGCCCAGAATCCGCATCGACACCAATGTGCGCCTTCAGGCCAAAGAAATAATTGTTGCCCTTCTTGGTCTGATGCATCTCGGGGTCGCGTTTGCCTTGGGCGTTCTTGGTCGAACTCGGCGCATCAATGATCGTGGCATCCACGATCGTCCCACGACGCACCAGCAGCCCATAGTCTTGCAGAAAAAGGTTCACGCCCTCGAACATCTCTTCGGCAATGTTGTGCGCCTCCAGAAGATGGCGAAAGTTCAGTATCGTCGTCTCGTCCGGCGCTCGCCCTCTGGGCAACTTGGCAAACTGGCGCATTGAAAAGCTATCGTACAGCGCGTCTTCCATCGCCGGGTCAGACAGGTTGAACCACTGCTGCATGAAGTGGATGCGCAGCATCGTCTCTATCGGGTATGGCTGACGGCCTGCCTTGCCGCTGCACGGATAGTGCTTGGCCACCTCGCCAGCAAGATAATCCCAAGGTATCGTCCTGTCCATCTCGGTCAAAAACTTCTCTCGCCGCGTCTGCTTGCGCTTGCTTGCAATTTCCGCTTCCGAAAAACTCAGTTGGCTCATGGAGGTTCTCTGGCTAAACGATTGAGCTATTTTACGATTCAACCAAGAACTTCTGTGAATTATTCAGAGGTTCC
>JAIRJZ010000076.1 GCA_031260355.1 Burkholderiales bacterium | reverse complement strand
CTTCCCGCAAATAATCGGCAACGCCGCCATAGCGCAACTCGATCGCATCAAGTGCTGCGGCAATAAACGCGTCGTTAGCAGAGAATACACAATTCAGCGCATCATACTTTTCCCCCATCCGTTGCCGGTCCAACGCCGCCAGCCAACGTTCACGGTATGACGCCAACGATGTTTCCGTCACCATATAGTCTTCGACGACGGTTTGCCGCGACGCGCCCAGCACCAGCAATATGATCGCGCTACCCACGCCGGTACGGTCCTTGCCGATGGCACAGTGCTGTACGAGACGCGGCGTCTCCGGCGCCCGCATCCAGGTCAACAAGCGCCGGTACGCCGGATTGTCGAACGGCAACCGTTGATACAATTCGCTCATGAAAGCGAACGCCCCCTGCTCATTACCTGCCTGAGAAATAAGGTGCGCCAGGCTCGCGCCGCTTCCCCCAAGATCCGGATTGGCCGGGACGCACGCGTATTGCACATCGCTCCACAACGTATCCGGCTTATGCCGCGCTTCCGCCTCGTCGCGGTAGTCGAGCACATGCGTCACCGGCAACGCCGCCAGCTTTTCCAGATCGCCCGCTGTCAATTCATCCAGAGCGCCGGAACGAAACAACAGTCCCGGCTTGACCGTTCGCCCATCCGCCATCCGGTAACCGCCCAGATCCCGGAAATTGACGCCGCCTTGCAGGTGCAGTTTTGTTTTCATTTCCATCAAACGGTTTTCGCAGCGTTTCTATAGCGGCTTTGATTTAAGTGCATACGCTTCTTTCCTTCTCCCGTTTGTAGGAGAGGACCAAGCTCAACAAAGCCCTCCCCTTCAAGGGGAGGGTTTGGGTGGGGATGGGGTTGCTTGCACGGGCGGCCAAGAACACCCATCCCCATCCCGGCCTTCCCCTTGAAGGGGAAGGAGAAAAACACGGTGCTTCCTCGCAGAAATGTATTCACTTGAACCGAAACCGCTCTAGGGTCTGTTAACACTATGTCCGCAAATCGCGTTGCGTACCCGAGGGGGTGGAAGCAAGGCGCAGTCGCGCAGCAATGCCGTGAGCCTTGCAAGCGGCTGCAACGCCGCAGACAACCCTTCTGGTACGCAACCCGAAGGGAAGGGTGCCTTGACCCGCCCATCGGCGTTACGCTCCTTGCATGGACGGTCGGCCCATGCTGCGGCGCGCGCCTTGATGGACATGCCAAATCTACCCTTCGCGACTGTGGAAATAGTGTTAACAGACCCTAGGCTCCCAGATACGCCCGTCGCACTTCGTCGTTATGCAACAACGCCTGCCCGGTGTCGGACAATACAATCCTGCCGTTTTCCAGCACATATCCGCGATCGGCCAACGCCAGCGCTTTATGCGCGTTCTGCTCGACCAGAAAAACGGCAACGCCTTCTTCACGAATGGTTTCGATGATCTTGAAAATCTGGTTGATGATCAACGGCGCCAGCCCCAGCGACGGCTCGTCGAGCAACAGCAATTGCGGACGGCTCATCAACGCTCGCCCGATCGCCAGCATCTGCTGCTCGCCGCCCGACATCGTACCGGCACGCTGATCCATTCGTTCTTTCAAGCGCGGAAAGAGATGGAAAACTTTTTCCAGACTGTGTTCGATCTGCGCGCGGCTTTCGAAAAAAGCGCCCATTTTCAGGTTTTCGTCAACCGTCAACCCCGGAAACACCCGCCGTCCTTCCGGCGCAATGCCGATGCCGCTCTGGATGATTTCATGCGTCGGCTTGTAGGTAATATCGTCGCCCTCGAACAGGATACGACCGCTGCTCGCTTTCGGTGATCCGCAAATGGTCATCAGCAACGTCGTTTTGCCAGCGCCGTTGGCGCCGATCAGCGTCACGATTTCTCCACGCCTGACTTCGAGCGACACACCCTTCAGTGCTTCGATCTTGCCGTAGTGTGTATGGATATTGTCCGCCCGCAACAACACGTCGCTCATCATTCACTCCCCAGATAAGCGCGGATCACGTTGGGGTCGTTGCGGACTTTCTCCGGCGTCCCTTCGGCAATCGGTTGTCCGTATTCCATCACCAGAATGCGGTCGGAAATTTCCATCACCAGACTCATGTCGTGCTCGATCAGCAATACCGACACGCTACAGGTATCGCGCAGATCGCGGATCAACTGATCAAGCGCCACCGTTTCCTGCGGATTCAATCCCGCCGCCGGTTCGTCGAGCATCAACAGTTGGGGCCGGGTGATCATGCAACGGGCGATTTCCAACCGCCGCTGCTGACCGTACGACAGATTGCCGGCTTCGCGGTTGGCAACCTCGCGCAAACTCACCTTGTCGAGCCAAAAAGCGGCTCGCTCCAGCGCTTCTTTCTCCGACCGTTGATAGGCGCGCGTGTTCAACAGCCCGTGCAACAATCCGGTTTTCAGTTGCGTATGCTGCGCCACCAGCAGGTTTTCAACCACGGTCATGTTGCGAAACAGCCGAACGTTCTGGAACGTCCGAACGATTCCGCGCCCAGCAATGTCGTGGCTGCTGCGCCCGGCGATATTGATGCCGTCGAACACGATGTCGCCGGCAGTCGGTTTATAAAACCCGCTGATGCAATTGAACACCGTCGTCTTGCCGGCGCCGTTGGGGCCGATGATCGCGTAGATTTCTTTGTCGGCAACGTCAAACGTGATGCCATCAACCGCCACCAGACCGCCGAACCGCATTTGCAACCGGCCGACGCTCAGAATCGGCGCGCTTTCCGCTGCGTTTTTCGCCACGGCCTCTGCTGCATCCCCGCTCATGACGGCAGCTCCACCCGGCGGCGCGACGCCGGCCACAAACCTTGCGGTCGCCAAACCATCATCAGCACCATCACCGCTCCGAAAATCAGCATCCGGTATTCGGCGAAACCGCGCGCAAACTCCGGCAACAGCGTCAACGCCAGCGCCGCCAGAATAACGCCGCGCTGTGACCCCATGCCGCCGAGAACGACGATCGACAGAATGATCGCCGACTCGATGAATTCGAACGACGCCGGTGTCACCGATCCCAAAAACGCCGCGTAAAACGCTCCGGCAAAACCAGCGAACATGCAGCCCAGCGAAAATGCCGTCAACTTGATGATCGTCGGATTCAACGCCAGCGAGCGGCAAGCGATTTCGTCTTCGCGCAACGCTTCCCAGGCACGGCCGACCGGCATCTTGACCAAGCGGCTGATCAAAAATGCCGCCACCACCACCAGCAAAAACGCGATGAAATACAGCACCAGTTGCTGATAGATGTGGTTGTAATCAATGCCCAGCGCCTGCCACAGCGTCGTGCCGTCTTCAACCCGTGACCGCCGAGTGATTTCGTAACCCAGCAGCGTCGGTTTCGAGATGTTGTTGATGCCGTCCGGCCCATGCGTGAGACTGTCCCAGTTGTTCAGCGTGATGCGGACGATCTCGCCAAAACCCAGCGTCACAATCGCCAGATAATCGCCCCGCAATCGCAATATCGGAAAACCGAGCAAAATACTGAACAGCCCTGCCGACAAACCGGCAAGCGGCAAGGCTTCCCAGAAACCGAGTCCAAAATGGAGGTTGAGCAGCGCGTAGGTATAGGCGCCGATCGCGTAAAACGCCGCGTGTCCAAGATCGAGCAAACCGGCATAGCCTACGACGATGTTCAGCCCGAGCGCCAGCAGGATGTAGATCATCGCCATCGTCATCGCCGTCACCATCGCGCCGCTACCCAGCGGCGTGAACGGCCATACCAGCGCCAGCACGACAAACGCGCCCAGCCACCACTTCTTGTAATCGACCGCTTTCTGCGTCCAGGCTGCCGGAACAGACACCTTGGGAATAAGCACGAACGGCAGCACCAGCCGCGCCAGGAAAACCACCAGCACCGCGACAGTCGGCCACAGGAAATTTTTGTGCAACACCAAACCGGTGCTCTCGACATTGAGCCGCATCCCGACCATCGGGAATGTCAAAACGGCGGTGACCGCCGCCGCGATAAACGCATCTTTGAGAATTTTTGTTTTGGTCGTCTCGCGCATTACACCTTCTCCACTTCCGGGCGCCCCAGCAGCCCCGATGGGCGGATCAGAAGGATGACGATCAACAAACCGAACGACACCATATCCTTATACTCGGTCGGCAGGAAAGCCGACGCAAACGTTTCCACCAGTCCCAGCAACGCACCGCCCAGCATCGCGCCGGGAACGCTGCCGATGCCGCCAAGTACCGCTGCGGTAAACGCTTTGATTCCGGCCAGAAAACCGATGAACGGATTGATCTTGCTGATCGACAAGCCGATCAACACGCCGCCGATCGCCGCCAGAAGCGCGCCAAGAATGAAGGTGAACGAAATGACTTTGTTGACATCAATGCCGAGCAGCCCGGCCATCCGGATATCCTGCGAACAGGCGCGGCAAGCGCGCCCCATCCGGGCATGGCGGATGAACAGCGTCACGGCCACCATCAATACCACCGTGACGATCAAAATCAGCGCCCGCGAATTGGACATGCTGACTTCAAAGCCGCCCATGTCCATCGAAAACAAGCGACCCGTGATCAGTTCGGGAACCGACAAATCGCGTGAGCTATGAAGGATCACCACATAGTTCTGAAAAAAAATCGACATGCCGATGGCCGAAATCAGCGGCACCAGCCGCGGGCTGCCGCGCAGACTGCGGTAAGCGCAGCGCTCGACCGCCCATCCGTAAGTCGAGGTGACCATGATCGCAATCGCCAACGCCGCTACCACCAGCAGCCATGGCGGATAACCCGCCGCCGTGCCGATGGCCGTCAGTGTGACCAGCCCGACGTAGGCGCCGATCATGTAAATTTCACCGTGTGCAAAGTTGATCATGCCGATGATGCCGTACACCATCGTATAGCCGATTGCAATCAACGCATAAATGGCGCCAAGGCTCAGCCCATTGATCAGTTGCTGTAAAAACTGCGGAAAAAATGTTTCCATTCAGAAAACCCTACCCCGATACTTATCGTCCTTCTATGTATTTTACTGTAATACCACACTCTTATTCAGGCTTTTAGAGAAACGCCGGATGCCTTGTCAGCATCCGGCGCCATACCGTGAATCAGGGAGCCAGGGTTTTGCTGGCGTCTTTGTGCCAGACAAAAATATCGAACCGTGCTGTCGCCCAATCGCCTTCCGGCGTGAATTCGACATCGCCCAACACTGTCTTGAACCTGTTCTTGTGCATATAGTCGGCAACCTTCTTCGGATCTTCCGATTGCGCGCCCTTGATCGCGTCGATCAATACTTGCGCAGCCGCATATGAAGTCATCACGAACACACCGGAAGGATCCTGCCGCTTCGCCTTGAACGCCTCCACGATCTTGGCGTTGGCCGGCTCTTTCGAGAAATCCGGCGGCAGCGTGACCAACAGCCCTTCTGCCGAATCGCCTTTCACATCGGATACCGCCGCGCCTTCCGGCCCCATCCAGCGCGCACCGAGGTTTTGATCGTGCGCCTGTTTCAGCAGAATGATCAGTTCGGGATGGTAGCCGCCGTAATAAACGAAATCGACACCCGCCCGCTTCATCTTGGTGATCAGCGCCGAATAATCGGTATCGCCTTTATTGATCGCCTCGAACATCACCGGCTTCAGGCCTTTTTTCTCGACGGTATTTCTCACCTGCGTCGCCACGCCCTGACCGTAGGTCTGCTTGTCGTGAACGATGGCCAGTTTTTTCGGCTTGGCCTTGCTGACGATGTATTCCGCCGCTGCCGGCCCCTGCTGACTGTCCTTGCCGATGGTGCGGAAGAAGGTCTTGTAACCATACGTGGAAAGATCGTCGGATGTTGCCGACGAACTCACCATCACGATATCGTTTTCGTTGTAGATCTGCGCCGCCGGCTTGAACGAGCCCGAGCACACATGGCCGAGAACGAATTTGATCTTATCGCTGACCACTCTGTTGGCCACTGCTGGTGATTGTTTCGGCTCGCAGGCATCATCCATCTCGACGATTTCGATCTTCTTGCCGAGGGCGCCGCCTTCCGCATTGGCTTGTTCCACCGCCAAATGCACGCCGGCGCGATGCATATCGCCGTACTGAGCCACCGGCCCGGTAATTGCCGACGCCACAGCCACTTTGATCGTACCCTGTGCCAGCGCGCTACCGCCGATCAATACCATCGCTGCCGTCAACGCGGCGGCCACTACGGTTTTCTTCATTTTCATCGTCACTCTCCTTGACTTCGTTCAAACGTTCATTGAATCAATAAATAGATGCTTCTTCGAAAAACGAACCGACACAAACCTTCTTGACTCCCGTCCGTCGATACGGCGCACGAATACATGGACTCACTTCAGAAACACCGAAAGCGCCCGGATAACGCTTCTTCGACGGCGGATTGCCGCAACAGCATCCACAGCACGCTTGGGTTCGACCCGCGCATCTCCGTCGGAGATGCGGTGATGAAAACGCGCCCTTGTACGGCGCGTCCCGTTCGGCTTCGATAAAAGCCGAGCGCATGATAAGGCACAACGCCTAGTATAAAAGGAGATGCAGCTAAAGTTAAGAGGAATTTGCGAAGGTATCAGACGTCATGCGCCAGGGTTCTGTAGGCTGCACCGTAGGCAAAAATCACGATGGAAAGCCTGCTCGCCGAGAAGCGGGCCGGGATCGCTCGGGATTCCGAGATTCATTCGTGTTGCTTATTGAATTGGACTGCACCCCGTCCTTGCTTGCGTTCGGCAAGCCTTGTCGAAGCAAATGTCGGCGGGGCAAGGGAATGGGGCATCCCGTTCGTCATTACAGTCCGTCCGTTTTTTGATCGGTTGCGCTCTTGTCCTCGCTCAGGATCAGGAGCCGGTGATGATCTCATCACCACAGGACTGACCACTTATTTTTCAAAGCGCTTTTTCGGGGATACCAATTTTTGTGAACGCATGTTCGTCCATCTCCCGCAAGGAGGGGGTGGACAAAGCCCATGCGCTTGTCCATCCGTTCACACATCTTGCTGAAACACACCAGGCCGAGAAATTTGTACTTGATCTTACGAACCGCCTCTTTTTGAAGAGCGCTTTCTTGAATCAGGAGTGTGTTTGAGAAAACGTACATCAAGCACTGTCAACTCGCGTCAAGCGATTGAAAATCATCTTGCTGCACATGAGCAATGAGAGAACTTAAGAAGAGAATCTTTGTCCAAATTTTTTGGTTAATGTCGTCACAAGAATTCGTTCAAACCTGCTTCAGAATCATGTAAGGCCGTATGGATACATTTACAATTCCGTTCACGTTTCAAAATGGTATGCAACATCCGAGTTCAAACAAACGATGACCCATACCAACAAGACACGATTGATAAAAAATGATTTCCTCCTTTCAACGTCACGATATTTCCGATAAAGACTGGGCCTTGCTGGAGCCGTATTTACCGGGACGACCGGGGCTATGGGGAGGTGTCGCCCACGATAACCGTCGCTTCCTGAATGCGGTATTCTGGATTTTGCGTACCGGCGCGCCTTGGCGTGATTTGCCTCCCGGCTACGGAGACTGGAAGAACGTACATCGCCGCTTTTGCCGCTGGCGCAACAATGGTGTTTGGGAGTCGCTGCTGGAGCGGCTTATCGAAGAACCGGGCTACGAATGGCTGATCATCAACGCGCTGAAAAACCATCAGGATGTGTGCCGTACAAGTCTAACGCCAAGATACCTCTGGCCGTGGATGCGCTTGATATGCCGTTCTGAATTACTGCTGCAACGGCTTCCAAGACGAATCGAGGGAAACGGCGGTTCTCATTGCGGGAACGACGGCGAAACTTCCAATCTCCAACAGGGCTCACAACAGCAACACCGCTCCCGACCGGATGAAACGCTCAAACGCGACAGCGAGGACTCCGCCGTACCTGAGCCGCCGATAACCGTACAGCTGCAATAAGCCTCTGTGCCACCCACAGGTTCAAAAATTCAGGAATCCCCCGCTCTATACAAACCCCTCATTTTTAATTCATAATCGTCATCGTCAAAAATCAGCGCACCGACATGACGTTTGCCTCCGCCCCTTCCTCCCCACGTATCGGCTTTGTCTCGCTCGGTTGTCCCAAGGCACTGGTCGATTCCGAGCACATCCTGAGCCGCCTGAAGGCGGAAGGTTACGACATCGCCGAGAGCTATCAGGGCGCCGACTTGGTCGTCGTCAATACCTGCGGCTTCATCGACGCAGCGGTCAGCGAGTCGCTGGATGCCATCGGCGAAGCCCTTGCCGAAAACGGCAAAGTCATCGTCACCGGCTGCCTGGGCGCGCGTGACGGCGGTTCTTTCGTGCGCGAGGCTCACCCGCATGTTCTTGCCGTCACCGGCCCGCACGCCACCGATGAGGTGTTGCAGGCAATCCACGCCTACCTGCCGCGCCCGCATGAACCGTTTGTCGATCTCATCCCGCCGCAAGGCATCAAACTGACGCCGCGCCATTACGCCTATCTGAAAATTTCCGAAGGCTGCAACCACCGCTGCACTTTCTGCATCATTCCCGACCTGCGCGGCACCCTTGTCTCCAACCCGATCGGCGATGTCATCGACGAAGCCGAAAAATTGCTGAACGCCGGCGTGCGTGAACTGCTCGTCGTCTCGCAGGACACCGGCGCTTATGGCGCTGATATCCGTTACCGCACCGGCTTTTCGCGTGGTCGGCCGCTGAAAACACGCATTGCCGTTCTGGCGCAGGAGCTCGATGCGTTGAGCCGCCCCCGTCAAGCGTGGGTGCGGCTGCATTATGTTTACCCTTACCCGCACGTTGACGACTTGGTGGCGCTGATGCGCAGCACGGCGGAAAGCGAAGGCGGGCTTCTTCCTTACCTCGACATGCCGCTGCAACACGCCAGTCCGCGGCTCCTGAAAGCGATGCAGCGTCCGGCAGCGCCGGAGAAAGTCATCGACCGCATTCGCCTTTGGCGGCATGCCCTGCCGCAACTGACGTTGCGCAGCACGTTCATCGTCGGCTTCCCCGGAGAAACCGAGGACGATTTTTCAGCGCTACTGCAATTTCTCGAAGAAGCGCAGCTCGATCGCGTCGGCGCTTTCCCTTATTCGCCGGTAAACGGCGCCACCGCCAACGCTTTTCCCGGCGCCGTTCCCGAAGAAGTCAAACAGGAACGCTTGGCGCGCTTCATGGCAACGCAAGCCGCCATCAGCGCCCGCCGCCTGCGCAACAAGATCGGTCGGACGATGACCGTGCTGGTCGATCAGTTGGCGGAGGCCAAACAAGGCCGCAAAAAATCGCTCATTGCGTTAGCGCGATCCGCCGCCGATGCGCCTGAAATCGACGGCCTCGTGCAAATCGCCGATGGCGGTCGTCTGCCACCGGGAACCCTCGCCAAGGTGAAAATTGAAGCGGCAACCGAGCATGATCTGGTCGGGCGCGTGATCTGAAATGCAAGGCTCAGCGCATTCATTCCTCGCTGTTTAGAGCCGTTTTGACCCAAATAAATACATTCCTGCGGGGATACGCCGCTTTTTCTCCTTCCCTTTCAAGGGGAAGGCTGGGATGGGGATGGGTTTCCCGGCTGCCCATGCAAGCAACCCCATCCCCTCCCAAACCCTCCCCTTGAAGGGGAGGGCTTTGTCAGTAGCCCAACTTTCTTTCCCGCGCAAGCGGGAATCCAGCGGTGTCTGCTTAAAAAACCACTTTAAACGATTTCAAAACCGATTCCGGATTTACTTCTTGTTTGGTTTCTTCTTGATCAGCAACAACTTCCGAATATCGTCAAGAAAAATCTGATTTTTCACCTCGAGCATCAACCATTTTCCGTCGTGATATTGATGAGCGTCATCAAAAATCTTTTGCGTTTCTGCTGAGAACTGCTGTCTTTCGGCCTCGAATTTTTCGCGTTCCGCTTTCCCGTACACCACCATAAATCCGAAACTCTTCTCCCGCACATACAACGCGCAAAGCGTTTTGCCGCTTTTCCGGAACTTGTGTTCGTGAACGCCGGCTTTTCCGCCCTTTCCCCAGAAGGTTTCCATTTCATAGTGGACGGAAACGAAGTCCACAATTTTCTGCCACGCCGCAAACGCCCGTGCGCCAACAAGCGCCTTGATCGCTTCCTCCGAAGGCGCGCTTACCGGCACCGGCTTCGCCACCATTATTTTTTTCCCTTGCCTCCCAGCAACGACCCCAGAATGCCGCGCGCGATTTCGCGTCCGACGGAGGAACTGGCGCTGCGCACCACGCTCTTGGCCGCCGCCGCCAGAACACCCTCACGGCGGCTGGTACCCAACAAAAGCTCGGACAACCCTCCGCCGCCGGCGCTTCCCGCTGCCGATCCGCTTTTGTTCGGCGATCCTTGTGCCGCCGCTTGCGCTGCCCGCGCCGCCAGTTTTTCGTAAGCCGATTCGCGGTCGATCGCCTGATCGTAAACACCCTTCAGCAACGAGTTCGCCTGAGCCTGTGCGCGCTCGGCGTCGCTGACCGGGCCAATGCGGCTGGCCGGCGGCAGGATATAAACGCGCTCCACCATCGTGGGGCGCCCTTTTTCGTCGAGGAACGACACCAGCGCTTCGCCGACGCCCAGTTCCGTAATCGCCGCTTCGGTATTGAACGCCGGATTGGCGCGCAATGTTTGCGCCGACGCTTTGACCGCTTTCTGATCGCGGGCGGTAAACGCTCTCAACGCATGGTTGACGCGGTTGCCGAGCTGACCCAATACATTGTCGGGAATATCGGTGGGGTTCTGTGTGACGAAATACACGCCGACACCCTTCGAACGCACCAGCCGCACCACCAACTCGATCTTGTCGAGCAACGCGCGCGGCGCATCCTTGAACAGCAGATGCGCTTCGTCGAAGAAGAACACCAGCTTCGGTTTCTCCGGATCGCCGACTTCCGGCAGACGCTCAAACAATTCGGAGAGCAGCCAAAGCAGCATCGTCGAGTACAGCATCGGCGAATTGAGCAACTGATCCGCCGCCAGAATATGAACGACACCGCGCCCCCGGTCGGTTTGCAGCAAGTCGTCGATATTCAGCATCGGCTCGCCAAGAAAAAGTGTTCCTCCCTGCTGTTCGAGTGACAACAAACCGCGCTGGATCGCGCCGACACTCGCCGATGACACATTGCCGTATTGCGTCGTGAACTCTTTGGCATTTTCGCCGACGAATTGCAACATCGAGCGCAAATCCTTGAGATCCAGCAGCAAGAGGCCTTGATCGTCGGCGATCTTGAACACCATCGTCAACACGCCTTCCTGCGTTTCATTCAACATCAGAATACGCGACAACAACAGCGGCCCCAAATCCGAGACCGTCGCCCGCAGCGGGTGCCCCTGCTTGGCAAACACATCCCAAAAGATCACCGGAGAAGAACCGTATTCGGGTTCGGGCAATTGCAAGGTTTGCAAACGTTGCTTGAATTTTTCCGACGGAGCGCCCGCCTGCGACATTCCGGCCAGATCACCCTTGACGTCGGCCATGAAGACCGGAACGCCGATACTGCTGAAACGTTCGGCCAGAACCTGCAATGTCACCGTCTTGCCGGTGCCGGTCGCGCCGGTGATGAGGCCGTGACGGTTGGCGAGGCCGGGCAACAGGACGACTTCGTTATCGCCGTGCTTGCCGATGAGTAGAGGGTCGATGGTCATGGTGTTTCCCTGAAATGGTTTCTAATATGTTCCCGCTAGAGCGGTTTCGCAGAAATGTCTCCACTAAAACCAGAACCGCTCTGGTATCCACTGGCGAGCTTTCCGCTTGCCGGAGCGGCTTCAAGGGGCAGTTTAGCGCATCAAGACCACTCACCGGCAGCAAGACAGAAAAAACAAAATGCCGTTGTGCTCTTTGCGTTCTTTGCTGTTGCTTTTTTCACATTTGGGAAAAGCTCAACCCCTCGGCGCCACACCGACCAGCGTCTGCTGTATCTCGTGCAACCGGTCGCGCAATTCCGCCGCCCGCTCAAATTCCAGGTTGCGCGCCGCCTCGAACATGGCTTTTTCGAGCGCCCGCCATTCTTTCTCCAGCGCCTCTTCCGACATGCCGGCGCCGCGACTGCCCTTCGCTTGATAACGTCCTCGTTTCTCGGCGGCCTTGTATCCTTTCTTTTCGGATTCGTACACGCCGTCGATGATGTCAGTCACGCGTTTGGTGACCCCACGCGGCGTGATGCCGTGCGCCTCGTTATGCTGAATCTGCTTGCGCCGCCGCCGCTCGGTTTCGTCAAGCGCCGCTTTCATCGAATCGGTCATCCGGTCGGCGTAGAGGATCGCCGTTCCGTGAATGTGACGCGCCGCGCGACCGATGGTTTGAATCAGCGAGCGCGTTGAACGCAAAAATCCCTCCTTGTCGGCATCGAGAATCGCCACCAGAGAAACTTCTGGAATGTCGAGCCCTTCCCGCAACAGGTTGATGCCGACCAGCACATCGAATTCGCCCAACCGCAAATCGCGGATGATTTCGACGCGCTCGACGGTGTCGATGTCCGAATGCAGGTAACGCACACGAACCCCGTGCTCGGCCAGGTATTCGGTCAAATCCTCGGCCATCCGCTTGGTCAGCGTTGTCACCAGCACGCGCTCTTTCGCCGCGACGCGCACTGAAATCTCGCTCAGAAGATCGTCCACCTGCGTTTGCGCCGGTCGCACGTCCACTTCGGGATCAACCAATCCGGTTGGTCGCACCACTTGCTCGACCACTTGGCCTGCGTGTTTTTCTTCATAGTCGGCCGGTGTCGCCGAAACGAAAACCGTCTGCGGCAACAACCGTTCAAATTCGTCGAAACGCAACGGCCTGTTATCCAGCGCCGACGGCAAACGAAAGCCGTAATTGACCAGATTTTCCTTGCGCGCACGGTCGCCTTTGTACATTCCCCCCGTTTGCGGCACCGTCACATGACTCTCGTCGATGAACACCAGCGCGTTCTTCGGCAAATAATCCATCAGCGTCGGCGGCGGCTCACCCGCCGACCGGCCGGTCAAGTGGCGCGAATAATTTTCAATGCCTTTACAAAAACCGATTTCGACCATCATCTCCAGATCGAAGCGGGTGCGCTGCTCAATGCGCTGCGCCTCCACCAGCTTGCCCTCTACCAAAAAGTGCTCCTTGCGCCGTACCAACTCCTCTTTGATCGCCTCGACCGCTGCCAGTGTTTTCTCGCGGCCGGTCACATAGTGCGACGAAGGAAAAACCGTGAAGCGCGTTATTTTCTGACGAACGCGCCCCGACAGCGGATCAAACAGTTGCAGGTTTTCGATTTCGTCATCGAACAGGCTGATACGCAACGCGCTCTCGGCATGTTCGGCGGGAAAAATGTCGATCACGTCACCGCGCACACGAAAGGTCCCGCGCTTGAAATCCAGTTCGGCACGCTGGTACTGTATCTCCGCCAGCCGCCGGATGATGTCGCGCTGGGTCGTCTTATCGCCCTGACGTACATGAAGAATCATCGCATGGTATTCGGAGGGATCGCCGATACCGTAAATGGCTGACACCGTCGCCACGATGATGCAATCGGGGCGCTCCAGGATCGCCTTGGTCGCCGACAACCGCATCTGTTCGATGTGCTCGTTGATCGACGAATCTTTTTCGATGAACAAATCGCGCGCCGGCACATAGGCTTCCGGCTGATAGTAATCGTAGTATGAAACAAAATACTCAACTGCGTTATGCGGAAAAAATCCCTTAAACTCACGGTAAAGCTGGGCTGCAAGCGTTTTATTGTGGCTTACTACCAGCGTCGGCATCTGCACCGCTTCAATGATCTTTGCCATTGTAAAGGTTTTACCTGAGCCGGTAACACCCTGCAG
>JAIRJZ010000061.1 GCA_031260355.1 Burkholderiales bacterium | reverse complement strand
ATTCCCGCGAAAGCGGGAATCCAGCTGTTATTGCCGCAAGTGGCATTCATGGATTCCCGCTTTCGCGGGAATGACGGTTTCCGAGGGCGGTTTTTGTCCTTTTGAACGAGAAATGGAATAAAAGGTCAGCGGCTTTGCGTACGCATATACTCGATTACAACGAACGCAACCGCTGCGCCGTCGGCAACATCTTGTGGCGTGAGTTGCGCTTTGTATTCAGGCCTAGGGGCTAGAGCAGCTCTGGTTTAAGCAAACGCCTCTGGACTCCCACTTCCTCAGGAGTGACAGAGTAGCCGAATGGATGCTGATAGCGTCTCAATAATTTTGAGATACGCTTTCAATCAGGAATATTGCTATGGCTTCTTGCCGCCCGACGTTCGTCGCTTGTTCCCCGCTTCCCGATCCCGTCGCCGCAATTCCGTGAGCTTTTCGCCGATTTTCGCTTCGAGTCCGCGCGATGTCGGTCGGTACCAGCGGGGTTCCGCCATATCGTCGGGCAAATAGGTTTCGCCCGCCGCATAGCCGTCTTCTTCGTCGTGGGTGTAGCGGTATTCGTGTCCGTAGCCCAGCTCTTTCATCAACCGCGTCGGCGCGTTGCGCAAGTGCATCGGCACCGGCCGTGAGCGGTCGTCGCGAATGAAGGCGCGCGCCGCACTGTACGCCATATAACCGGCGTTGCTTTTCGCCGCCATCGACAGATACAGCACCGCTTGCGCCAGTGCCAGTTCTCCTTCGGGCGAACCGAGCCGTTCATAAGTTTCGGCCGCGGCGTTGACGATTTGCATCGCGCGCGGATCGGCCAGCCCGATGTCTTCCCACGCCATCCGGACGATGCGCCGCGCCAGATAGCGCGGATCGGCACCGCCGTCGAGCATCCGGCACAACCAATACAGCGCTGCATCAGGATGCGAACCGCGCACCGCTTTGTGCAGCGCCGAAATCTGGTCGTAAAACGCTTCGCCGCCTTTGTCGAACTGCCGCAGCGAACGCGCCAGCGCCGATTCGACGAACGCCACATCGAGTTCGACCGGCTTCTCCTGCCGCGCCGCTTCTTCGAGCGCGGCGCTCAACTGTTCGACGAGGTTGATGAGGCGACGGCCGTCGCCGTCGGCATAGGCAACCAAAATCTGCCGCACCCCTTCCGGCAATTCGCGCCCCGGCAGCGCCGCCATCAGCGCCCGGTCGAGCAACTGCGCCAGCTCGTCGGCAGAAAGCGGTTGCAACACATAAACCGTCGCACGCGACAGCAAGGCGCCGATCACTTCGAACGACGGATTCTCCGTCGTCGCACCGATGAACGTGAACAAGCCGCTCTCGACATGCGGCAAAAACGCATCCTGCTGCGCCTTGTTGAAACGGTGCACCTCGTCAACGAACAAAATCGTCGCGCGTTTCATTTGCGCCTGGGCATTCTCGGCCTGTATCACGGCTTCACGAATGTCTTTGACGCCGGACAACACCGCCGACAACGCGATGAATTCGGCGTGGAACGCCTCGGCCATCAGCCGCGCCAGCGTCGTCTTGCCGACACCTGGCGGCCCCCACAGAATCATCGAATGCGGTTTTCCCAAACGGAAGGCCGTCGCCAGCGGTTTGCCCGGCCCGAGCAAATGGCGCTGCCCGATCACTTCGTCGAATGTTTTCGGCCGCAACCGCTCAGCCAGCGGCTGCAATGCTTCCGGTACTCTGACGGTAAAGAGATCGCTCATGGCTGATCGCTCATGACCCGCTGCCTACGACCAATACGCGACCGTCAGCAGCAATACCAACCCCAACCAGAACAGCAGCGCCCGCCAGACCAACCCGATCGCCGACGGCAATACGTCGGGGGTGACCGGCACGCTCTCGGGCGGCGGCCCCAGCGTTTTCTCGCTTTCTGCTGCCTTCGTTGCGGTTTTGGCGAATGCCGTCGCCGGTTCTGTTGCATTTTTTGCCGGTGCCGGCGGCACCCGTCGAACCCAAGTCAATCCCAGCGCCCCGAAAGCCGTCGCCAGCAACACGTTCTCGTTGGTTGCGCCGTCGAACGCTGCATCATCGTTGGGCAGCGCCCGCCATTGGTACATGGCGTCCTCGAAATCGCCGACAACGGCAAACGAAAACGCCAGAAGACGTACCGGCAACCAGTCCACGATGAAAAGAAGCCAGCGCGCCACCCTTCCCAGTTCGGCCCGCGCCGTAGTCAACATCGTGATGTCTTCGCCAGCGAGGCTTTCGCTCCATTCGCGCGCGATCAGCGTCAGCATCCAATAAAACACCGCGCCCGACGGTCCGAAGACCATGAACCAGAACACGACGCCGAACACACAGCGGTACGCCGCCAGCGCCCCGGCTTCGATGGTTCGCAGCGCGATGTCATCGGAACCCAGCGTCAGGCTGTCGCCGCCCTGCCAGTCGTAAAGCGTCTTGCGCGCCATCGGCAGATCGCCGTTTCGCAGGCTTTCGGTAATCTCGGTGACAGCGTGGCTGAAACGGCGGAACCCCATCAGCAGATAAAGCACAACCATGCTCCAGACCAACATCAATAGCCAGAGCGGTGCTGCCAGCACGTCGATCATTATCACCAACAGCACCGGCAGCAGCGCCACCGCCGTCGCCGGCCATGTTCCCCAACGGATCATCCCCGTTTCCAGCCAGCGCAGGTAACCGACATACAGCCGTTCGACGCCGCCCCGCCAGTTCGCCGAATGCCATTGCTCAAGTCCGAGCACTACCAAAATAGCCAGAAATTTCATGCTTTCCCAAAAAGCTGTCGTCCGCAATGTTTGATTATAATCATTCTCTTTCGTTTCCCATCGGTTTATGACATGACCGCGACCCTGCAACGCGAATCGATGGACTATGACCTGCTGATTGTCGGCGGCGGACCGGCCGGCTTGGCGGCGGCCTTACGCGCCAAGCAGACCGCCATCGCCGCCAACATTGATATCAGCATCGCGGTGGTCGAAAAAGGCGCCGCGATCGGCGCTCACACGCTTTCCGGCGCGCTACTCGATCCACGGGCGATGGATGAGCTGCTTCCCGATTGGCACCGTCAAGCGCCGTCGCTCGGGGACGCGGTCACCGACGAATCGCTGTGGCTGTTGGGTCGGGCTCGGGCTTTCCGGGTTCCGGGCTGGAGTCTGCCCAAATTGATTCGCCACCACAATCACGTATCGATCAGCCTCAACCGCTTGACTGCCTGGCTCGGCGAACAGGCGGAAGCGGTCGGTATCGATTTGTTCACCGGTTTCGCCGCCGCGCAACCGCTGTACGCCGATGATTCTCCGCACAGTCCGCTGGTCGGTGTCGTCACCGGCGATTTCGGTGTCGATCGCCAAGGCGCTCCCAAAGCCAATTACCAGCCCGGTATCGAATTGCGCGCCCGCTATACCTTGCTCGCCGAAGGTTGTCGCGGACACCTGAGCCGCCGCCTCGAAGAGCGTTTTCATCTGCGCGACGGCGTCGCTCCGCAAAAATACGGCCTCGGTTTCCGCGAACTGTGGCGGATTCCCACCTCGCAATACCAGTCGGGCAAGGCAGTGCATCTGTTGGGCTGGCCGCTCACCGGTCGCGCCAGTGGCGGCGGTTTCATCTACCATCTGCACGACCAGCATGTCGCCGTCGGACTGGTCGTTCACCTCGACTATAAAAATCCATCGTTGTCGCCATTCGATGAATTCCAGCGCTTCAAGACGCATCCGATGTTGAAGGCCCTGCTCCACGGCGGCGAACGCTTGAGCTACGGCGCCCGGGCGCTGGTCGAGGGCGGTGTGCAGTCGCTGCCGAAACTGTCCTTTCCGGGCGGCGCGCTGGTCGGCGATGCGGCGGGGATGGTCAATGTGCCGCGAACGCAAGGAATTCACACGTCGATGAAAAGCGCGATGCTGGCAGCCGAAGCGGCGGTCAAGGCGCTCGCTCAGCGCCGCGCGCACGACACGTTGGATGAATACAACACCGCTTTGCGCGCCTCCTGGGCATACGACGAGTTGCATGCCGTGCGCAACATCAAGCCCAGTCTGCGCTACGGTTTCGCCGGCGGATTGTTGGGTGCCGGTTTGCATCTCTGGGCGCAACAGATCGGCTTGGGTCGTTTGTTGCCTTTGACGCTGCAACACAAAGTTCCCGATCATCAGGCTTTGCATCCTGCCGCCGAGATGCCGGTGCTCGGCTATCCTCCTTACGACAACGTCACCGCGTTTGATCGCGCCTCGTCGGTTTACCTGAGCCGCACGCAGCATGAAGACGATCAACCATGCCATTTACGTCTGACCGATGCCGAACTTCCCGAACGTCTCAACCTGCTGCGCTATGGTGGCCCGGAGCGGTTGTACTGCCCGGCCGGTGTCTATGATTATCGCCCCGATGGCGACACGCCCGAAGCACCGCTGACCCTGCGTATCCGCGCCGCCAACTGTCTGCATTGCAAAGTCTGCGACATTAAAGACCCTACTCTCAACATTGGTTGGACGCCACCGGAAGGCGGTAGCGGTCCGCATTATGCTGTGTAACTTAATTCCTTTCTGAAAATTTCGATAGGTGATACCGCATTAATCCTTTTTACGGTATGCTTCCAAGTCCCTTCCGGGGGTTTGTGTAACACTTGTTGTCATACCCAGTCCAACAGTCAGGGTATCCCCTAAGAAGCTGCCTACCCTTTGGCTTCTTTGAAAAAACCGTTTTTTATTTGTGTTTATTTTAGAGGAGCCTCTGATGAAAAAGTTGTCGCTGGTTATTGCGCTCATTGGTGCCTGTGCGCTGGTTCCTGCCACACAGGCGCAGGCGCAGGGACCGATTGTGATCAAGTTCAGCCATGTCGTGGCGATAGACACTCCGAAAGGAAGAGCTGCTGAACATTTCAAGAAACTCGCCGAGGAGCGGACGCAAGGCCGCGTCAAGGTCGAGGTTTACGCCAACAGCGCGTTGTACAAGGACAGAGAAGAGATGGAAGCGTTGCAGTTGGGCGCTGTTCAGATGCTCGCGCCGTCGCTGGCCAAGTTCGGCACGCTCGGCGTCAAGGAATTCGAAGTCTTTGATGTCCCGTATATCCTTGAGGACTACGACGCGCTGCACAAAGTCACGGAAGGCCCGGTCGGTGCCAAGCTGCTGGCAATGCTTGAATCGAAGGGTATCCTCGGTCTTGGTTACTGGGACAACGGCTTCAAGGTCATGAGCGCCAACAAGCCGATCAAGAACCCTGGCGATATGAGGGGATTGAAAGTTCGCATCCAGTCATCGAAAGTGCTCGATGCGCAGATGCGCGCTTTGCGGGCCTTGCCGCAGGTGATGGCATTTTCTGAGGTGTATCAGGGACTGCAAACCGGCGTTGTCGATGGCACTGAAAATCCGCCGTC
The DNA here is from genome assembly GCA_031260355.1 of Burkholderiales bacterium. Taxonomy (GTDB): domain Bacteria; phylum Pseudomonadota; class Gammaproteobacteria; order Burkholderiales; family Casimicrobiaceae; genus UBA931. The sequence goes on along the minus strand of JAIRJZ010000061.1, from coordinate 25,624 downwards.
GAACATGTTCACGCAAAAGATGCACGAAGTGCAGAAGCACGTCACTGTGACCAACCATGGCTATCTCGGCTATGCGGTGATCGTCAACAAGAAGTTCTGGGAGGGGCTGCCGGCCGACATCCGTCAGGCGCTCGAGCAGGCGATGAAAGACACCACCAAATTCGCCAACGAAATCGCCAAGAAAGACAATGACGATGCGTTGGAAGGCATCAGGGCTGCGGGCCGCACCGAAATCCATGTGCCGACCGAAGCAGAACGCAAGGCATGGATCGCCGCACTGAGGCCGGTGCATAAAGAAGTCGAGTCTCGGATCGGCAAAGAAATCCTTGAAGATTTCTATAAGGCCACCGGGCAGAAGTAATTATTCACGCCCTCTTTTTGCAATGTTACAAAAAAAACACGCGCGCCTCTCAAGCTCCCCGCCTGACGGGGCGCGTGTGTTTTTTCGCAGTCTTCCGAACTTATCGTCAGGGGCTTTATGTTGAAGTTTTTCAACAAAATCCTCAATCGTCTTGAGGAAACCATTGTCGCGGTGCTGATGGCGTCGGCGACGGTGATTATTTTTTCTGCGGTAGTACACCGCCATCTTATCAGTGTCCAGATTGAAAGCTCGTATTGGCAATGGCTCGTGCCGATGCTTACGCCCCTGCAAGACTGGCTTTTTGAACTGAACTTTGCCTGGGCGCAGGAGTTGTGCGTTTTCATGTTCGTCTGGATGGCGAAATTCGGCGCCGCCTACGGTGTGCGCACCGGTATCCACGTCGGTATCGACGTCGTGGTCAACCTGCTCAAGCCGCATGTCCGTCGCTGGCTCGTCCTGTTCAGCATGTGCGCCGGCGCCTTTTTTACCGGCTGCATCGGCACGATGGGCACCGGATACGTCTATGGGCTTGCTACCCGCCCCACGCCCACGACCTCGGATGTGCTGGAGATCCCGATATGGATCGTCTATATGGCGATTCCGCTCGGCTCTTATTTGATGTGTTTCCGCTTTCTCCAAGTTGCTTGGGCTTACCTCAGAACCGGCGAACTGCCACACCACGACGCCTCCCACGTTGAGGGGTTGGAAGAAGAGACCAAAGAAGCAAAAGCACTGGAAGACGGGATAAAGAACACCGCGCCCGGCAAGACCGGCGATAAAGAGGAGGATCGCTCATGACCGCCGCGATTATTTTCGGGCTACTCCTTGCCCTGATGCTGACGGGAATGCCCATCTCCATTTCGCTGGGGCTGACCGTTCTCACCTTCCTCTACTTCATGACGGAAGTCCCGATCGAATCGGTGGCGCAGAAGTTGTTCACCGGCATCGAAAAATTCGAGATCATGGCGATCCCGTTCTTCGTGCTGGCAGGCAACTTTCTGACGCACGGCGGCGTCGCCAAACGCATCATCAACTTCGCCACCTCTCTCGTTGGCCACATGCACGGCGGTTTGGGATTGGCTGGTGTTGCCGCTTGCGCGATGTTCGCGGCGATATCGGGATCAAGCCCTGCTACGGTCGTCGCCATCGGCGCGATTTTGCTGCCGGCAATGGCCAAGCAAGGCTTTCCGAAGCGTTTCGGCGCCGGCATCATCACCACCTCGGGGTCGCTCGGCATCCTGATTCCGCCGTCGATCGTGATGGTGATGTATGCGATCTCCACCAACACCTCGATCGGCGCCTTGTTCGTAGCCGGCGTGGTTCCGGGATTGATGCTCGCCACCCTGCTCGGTGTGACTACCTGGTACCGCGCCCGTAAATTCAATTATCCGCGCATGCCTCGCGCCAGCTCCAGGGAAGTCTTCCGTGCCTTCATGGACAGCGTCTGGGGGTTGATGCTGATCGTGATCATCATGGGCGGGATCTACACCGGCTTTTTCACGCCAACCGAAGCGGCGGCGGTGAGCGCCGTCTATGCTTTCGTTATCTGTGTGTTTGTCTATAAGGACATGCGGCTGAGGGACATTCCAAAGGTGCTGCTGGCTTCGGCCAACATGTCGTCGATGCTGCTTTACATCATCACCAACGCAGCGTTGTTCTCGTTCCTGATGACCCATGAGAACATCCCGCAAGCAATGAGTAACTGGATTCTTGAGCACGGCCTTGGCGTCATCGGCTTCCTGCTCATCGTCAACCTCGTTCTGCTTGCCGCCGGTAATTTCATGGATCCGGCCTCGATCGTGCTGATCATGGCGCCTATCCTTTTCCCGATCGCGATGAAGCTCGGTATCGACCCGATTCACTTCGGGATATTGATCATCGTCAACATGGAAATAGGCCTATGTCACCCACCGGTCGGACTCAATCTGTACGTCGCTTCGGGGATAACACGAATGGGGATAACCGAGCTCACCATTGCCGTGTGGCCATGGCTGATGACGATGCTGGGGTTCTTGGTCATTGTGACTTACATCCCCGTGATCTCCCTGTGGCTGCCGACAACACTTGGAATGATAATAAAATGACGCAGCGACGTTGAGTTTTGCACCAAAACAAGGGCACGTTACCGTGCCCTTGTTTTTTATCTTATCCGGCGGTGTAGGCGGTGCGGTATTGAATCAGCCCACCTCGTCAATCCACGCCATCTGAATCGCTTCAAGAATCCGCTCGTTGCTGGCGCTAGGCTCGTCATCGAAATCCGGCAACTCGCAGACCCAGCGATGCAAATCGGTATAGCGGATGGTATGCGGGTCGATGTCTTCGTGCGCATCGGCCAGCGCTTCGGCAATGTCGTAGGTATTCTGCCAGGTCAGTTTTGTCGGCACGGCCGCTCCTCATCGCTCTCTAGCGTGATTGACAGTATAGCGCGGCAATTCGATTTCCAGCGGCTCCGTGCCGACCTTCGCCTGACAGGAAAGCCGCGATGTTGCCGTCAATCCCCAAGCCCGGTCGAGCATGTCCTCTTCTTTCTCGCTGGTTTCGTTCAACGAATCCAGTCCCTTCCGGACGATCACATGACAGGTCGTACACGCACAGGATTTCTCGCAGGCATGCTCGACAGTGACACCGTGCGTCAACAACGCGTCCAGCAACGATTCGCCCGGCGATGCCTCAAACGACACGCCCTCATTGCACCACTCCGGATGCGGCAATACGGTTATCGTCGGCATAGCAACTCCATTGAAATGCTCTGTCGGTTACTGTATATCAATCTTGAACCACGCTGTCGAAACGCTTTCCGGTCAGCGCCTTCTGGACGCTGCGATCCATGCGACGACCGGCAAATTCTGCCGTCGCCCTGTTCGTTTTCGCCAGCGACAGACGCAAGGCGTTGAGTTCCTGCCCCTGCCGACGCTGCGCCAGTTCTTCCAGCGCCGCATCGATGGCGGCACGTTCGGCATCGTTCAGTAAACTGCCATCCTCTGCCAAGGCATGCTGCGTCAATTCTATCAATTGATCGGCTTCGACCTGGGTTTCCGTCAACGCTCGCGCCTGCATATCGTTACGAGCATGCGCCAGCGATTCTTCAAGCATCCGCGCGATTTCGCTCTCGCCCAATCCGTAGGACGGCTTCACGATGACCGATGCCTCAACGCCGGTGGTCTGCTCACGCGCCGACACCGACAACAAACCGTCAGCGTCGATCTGAAACGTGATGCGAATTCGCGCCGCGCCCGCCACCATCGGCGGAATGCCGCGCAACTCAAAACGCGCCAGCGAACGGCAATCGGCCACCTTCTCGCGCTCGCCCTGCACCACATGAATCGCCAGCGCGGTTTGGCCGTCCTTGAACGTCGTGAACTCCTGCGCCCGCATCAGCGGAATGCCGGCGTTGCGCGGTACGATTTTCTCGACCAAGCCGCCCATCGTTTCCAGCCCGAGCGATAACGGCGTGACGTCGAGAAGCAACCAGTCCTCACCGCTGTCGAGCCCGCGGTTGCCGACCAGCGCATTGGCCTGGATCGCCGCGCCGAGCGCCACCACTTCGTCGGGATTCAAATTGACCAGCGGCGGTTGTTTGAAAAACTCCGCAACCGCCTGTCGAATTTGCGGCATCCGCGTCGCACCGCCGACCAGCACGACGCCCTTGATCTCTTCAAGCGTCAACTTGGCATCGCGCAACGCGCGTTTGACCGGCGTCAGCGTTTTCTGCACCAGATGCCGGGTAATGTCCGTGAACATTTCAGCGGTCAACGTCAATTCGACCTTGTGTCCCGTCGATAGGGTCGCAGCCACCGGCGCTGTTTCGTGCCGCGCCAGGGTTTCTTTGGCGCTCCGCGCGACCGTCAACAACAAACGAACATCTTCCGCCGCCAGCGGCGGCAGCCCGGTGGCTTCGAGAATCCAGCAAAAGACACGATGATCAAAATCATCGCCGCCCAACGCCGAATCGCCATGCGTCGCCAACACTTCGAACACCCCGCGCGACAAACGCAAAACGGAAACATCGAAAGTGCCGCCGCCCAGATCGTAAACGACGTAAACGCCTTCGGCACCATGATCGAGCCCGTAAGCGACGGCGGCCGCCGTCGGCTCATTCAACAACCGCAAGACGTTAAGTCCCGCCAGCCGCGCCGCTTCCTTCGTCGCCTGCCGCTGCGCGTCGTCGAAATACGCCGGCACCGTCACCACAACGCCATCCAGCGCGCCGCCCAACTGCATTTCGGCGCGCCACCGCAGCGCTTTCAAAATTTCGGCGGAGATTTCAACCGGATTCTTTTCGCCGACGCGCGTTTTCAAGCGCACCATTCCCGTCGTTTGCGCCCACTGATACGGGAACTGACGCGCGTCGCCGAGATCGGTCAAACCGCGTCCCATCAACCGTTTTACCGACGCAATCGTGTTGGCGGCGTCGCGCGCCAGCCACGGCAATGCCTCGTGGCCAACGGTGATGTCTCCATGTTCACCGAACCGAACCACCGACGGTAGCAACACCCGTCCCTTTTCGTCGGTCAGTACCGTAGCCACCCCTTGCGGCATGCTCGCCACCAACGAGTGCGTCGTTCCCAAATCGATCCCGGCCGCGCGCTTGCGCTCCCGCGGCGGCGCGGGGCTGTCCGGTTCAGTAATTTGCAGCAACATCTTTTCCCTGACGGCTTGTCGTTTTCATTCGCGCCACTATATCAGGTATCCATCTTTTCACCGAGATCGTCGGCAAAGCGGGTGAGAAACTGTAGCGCCAACACATGCTGCCGAGCCTCAGCCAACGCGATCTCCGACGGCATCTCATCACCGCTAAACAGTACGGCCAAGGCTTCCCGCCGTTGCTGTTGTGCCGTCAACAAAGAGGATTGCAACGCTTCCAGGCGGCCGTAATCGTCCGCTCGCCACGCCTCGTCGGCGACTTCGCGCGCTTCCAGTTGTTCGCTCAGAAATTCGATCGGCAACGTCTCGTTGGTGCCGAGCGGTGCTTCGCCGCAGCATTGCAGCAAATAATCGCCGCGCCGCACCGGATCTTTGAGAATACGGTACGCATCATTGGCGTAAGCGGCGTCTTCCATCGCCCGCCGTTTGGCGGTCGCATCGCCGAGCACCACGGTATCCGGATGCACGCGCGCCAACAACGCGCGATAGGATTCGTTCAAAGCCGTTTCATCCAGCGCGTACCGGCGCGGCAAACCGAACAGGGGGAAAAAATCGGCCTTGCGATCCATGGCGGCCACCAGCGTCAATGTCGCGGCTTCAGACGTTAAACGATTCGCCGCAGCCACATTGTGATTTGACGTTCGGGTTCTCGAACTTGAACCCCTCGTTCAACCCTTCACGCCGGTAATCGAGTTGGGTGCCATTGAGATACGGCAGACTTTTTTTGTCAACGATCACCGTTACGCCATCGCTTTCAAAGCTTACATCTTCCGGACGCATTTCATCGGCGTATTCGATCTTGTACGCCAGACCGGAGCAACCGGACGTGCGAACGCCCAGCCGCAAACCAATGCCTTTGCCGCGCTTGCTCAGGCTCGCCTGAATGTGTTTGACGGCGCTCGGCGTCAGTTGGATGGTCATATACGTTCCTCTCTCTACGCCGTTACCGCCCGCGGCGCGCATACCGCCGCTTCAGCGGTTTCTTCTTCGCGGCTCGCCGTAGCACCGGCTTTGTCGCTCTTGGCCTTGTAATCCGCAATCGCCGCCTTGATCGCGTCTTCGGCCAGAATCGAGCAATGGATTTTTACCGGCGGCAACGCCAGCTCTTCGGCGATCTGGGTGTTCTTGATCGCCATCGCCTCGTCGAGCGTCTTGCCTTTGACCCACTCGGTCACCAGCGACGACGACGCAATCGCCGAACCGCAACCGTAGGTTTTGAAGCGCGCGTCTTCGATCACGCCGTCCTTGCCGACCTTGATCTGCAATTTCATCACGTCACCGCACGCCGGTGCGCCGACCATGCCGGTGCCGACATCGCTCTCTTCCTTGTCGAACGAGCCGACATTGCGCGGGTTTTCGTAATGTTCCAATACCTTTTCGTTGTAAGCCATCGTGGCCTCCTGCCTTTGTCAGGTGCGCCCGCTCAATGCGTCGCCCACTGCACCTGATTGAAATCCACTTTATCGCAGTACATTTCCCACAGCGGCGACAGCTCGCGCAGTTTGTGCACCTTCTGTTTGATCAGCGTCACCGTATAATCGATTTCTTCCCCGGTCGTAAAACGGCCAACCGAAAAGCGGATCGAACTGTGCGCCAATTCATCGCTGCGCCCCAGCGCCTGCAACACATACGATGGTTCCAGCGACGCCGAGGTACATGCCGAACCCGACGAGACGGCGATGTCGCGGATCGCCATCATCAGGCTTTCGCCCTCGACGAAGTTGAAACTCATGTTGAGGTTGTTGCACACACGATGTTCGAGCGAACCGTTGATGTACACCTCCTCGATCTCCCGCAAGCCTTTCAACAGCCGGTCGCGCAGCCGCGCCAGCCGCGACGTCTCTTCCGCCATTTCCAGACGCGCCAACCGGAACGCCTCTCCCATGCCGACAATCTGGTGGGTCGGCAACGTTCCCGAACGCATACCGCGCTCATGACCGCCACCGTGCGTTTGCGCTTCCAGCCGGATGCGCGGTTTGCGCCGCACGAACAACGCGCCGACGCCTTTCGGACCATAGGCTTTGTGCGACGACACCGACATCAGGTCGATCTTCAGCGTCGCCAGATCGATAGCCAGCTTGCCGACCGCCTGCACCGCGTCAACATGAAAAACAATACCGCGTTCCCGGCACCATTCGCCGATCGCCGGAATATCCTGAATCACACCGATCTCGTTGTTAACATACATTACGGAAACCAGAACGGTATCGGGGCGCAGCGCCGCTTTGAGCGCTTCGAGATCGACCATCCCCTCACTGTCAACGTCGAGATACGTCACCTCGAAGCCCTGCCGCTCCAGTTCGCGCATGGTGTCGAGTGTCGCTTTGTGCTCGGTGCGCACCGTGATCAGGTGTTTGCCTTTGGCCTGGTAAAAATGCGCGGCACCTTTGAGCGCCAGATTGATCGATTCGGTCGCCCCCGAAGTCCAGACGATTTCCTTGGCATCGCAGTTGAACAACGCGGCAACTTCGCGCCGGGCGTTTTCGACGGCCTCTTCGGCAGCCCAACCAAAAGCGTGCGAACGCGACGCCGGATTGCCGAAATGTTCCGTCAGATAAGGGATCATTTTCTCGGCGACGCGGGGATCGACAGGCGTCGTCGCCGCGTAATCGAGATAAATTGGAAACTTCATGGTCTTGTTCCGCTGTTAAAACCGCGCGCCGAACCGTATCGATTAAACGGCAGGACGCGCGACCGGAGTTAACTTCTGGTATTGGTTACTGCGCCTAAATCAGCGTCGGCTCGCGTACTTCGCTCAGGTCTTGAATGATAATCGTTTTCTCGGGAGCGTCACGCTTGTTCCGCTGTTGTTCCACCAACTGTTCCAGCGTGACGGAACGGATGAACTTGAAGATGTGGGTGGTCAGCCCCGTCCACAACTCGTGCGTCATGCAATGCTCTCGCTCATGCTGACAATTGCCGCGGCCGCCACAACGTGTCGCATCAATCGGTTCATCGACCGCAAAAATAATGTCGGCCACCGATACCTGTGATGGCGGTTTGGTCAGGTTGTAGCCGCCGCCCGGCCCGCGTACGCTCTCAACCAGACCGCAGCGACGCAGTTTGCCGAACAACTGTTCGAGATACGACAATGAAATGTTTTGCCGCTCCGAAACGGCTGCCAAAGTCACCGGCCCCTGGGTGCCATGAAGAGCAACATCGAGAACTGCTGTCACCGCAAAGCGGCCTTTTGTCGTCAGACGCATGTCATTTCTCCGAATCAGTGTTGGAAACCTCCGGGAAGAAGCCTGACTGCAGTTGGTCGCCGCTATCAGGATCGAACCGTCCGGCGCGGATTGCAAACAATAACCTTAGAGCCAGCAAAGTAATATAACCAACAACTTTAGTCAACTACTTTTTTATTATCCCTATCATAATGCCCAAAAATCACTCCAGCATTTTATCCAGAGAAATGGCTTCCAGCGGCTTCTCCGTCCTGCCGGCCTCCCCACAATCAATCCCCTGCTCACGCAGGTGCTCGGTAACCGCCTTCAGCCGTTCTTCCGTTTTGGCAACATGGTCAAACAACTGGTGCAGCGCCAGCACGACGGGATCGTTCATGTCACGAGACACGGCATAGGCCGAAAAGTTCATTTTTTCGGCCGGCGTCTCCCGTTCCGGCGCTTCCTTCCGATCATCGTCTTTCGTCAAAATGCGGGCGGGAATACCGACCGCCGTCGCACCCGGCGGCACTTCGCGCACCACCACGGCATTGGAACCGATTCGGGCGCCGTCGCCGATCAGAATCGGCCCGAGAACCTTGGCGCCGGCTCCGATCACCACCCCGTTCCCCAGCGTCGGATGCCGCTTGCCCTTGTTCCATGAGGTACCGCCCAGCGTCACCCCGTGGTACAGCGTGCAATCGTCGCCGATCTCGGCGGTTTCGCCGATCACGACCCCCATGCCATGGTCAATGAACACCCGTTGACCGATGGTGGCCCCCGGATGGATTTCGATGCCGGTCATCCAGCGCGCTACCGTCGAAAACCAGCGCGCCAACCAGCGCAGACCCAGCCGCCAGCACGGCCCCGCCAACAGCCGGTGAAAAATCAGTGCATGCACCCCCGGATAACAGGTCAGAACTTCCCAGCCACTGCGCGCCGCCGGATCGCGCTCGAAAATCGCCTTGATGTCTTCCCGTACGTACTTGAACACGTTACGCCTCTCCTTCGGCCTTGAAATGGCCGGACTTGCCGCCTTTTTTCTCAAGCAAGCGGACATCGCCGATACGCATCCCGCGATCCGCCGCCTTACACATGTCGTAGATGGTCAGCAACCCCGCCGCCGCCGCCGTCAGCGCCTCCATTTCGACGCCGGTACGCGCCAGCGTCTCGGCGGTGACCTCAATCTCAACCGCACTCGCCGCCTCGTCGATTTCGAACGCGACCGCCACCCGCGTCAACGGCAGTGGATGGCACAACGGAATCAGGTGCGCGGTCTGTTTCGATGCCTGAATCGCCGCAATCCGCGCAACGCCGAGCACATCGCCTTTTTTGGTATCTCCGTCGCGTATCAATGCCAGCGTCGCTGGCGCCATCGTGATCCGGCCTCCGGCGCGCGCCACGCGCAACGTCACGTCTTTGGCCGCCACATCGACCATATGCGCCTGCCCTCCGGCGTCGAAATGGGTCAACGGTGATTCGATTGTCGAAGAGGTCATAGATTCCTGCCGAAAAGTTAAAACGTCAAAGATCGTAAAATAAAAAATCGCCCGGATTGCACCACCATGAAAAGCACGGGACAATATACAATCATCGTAGAACAGCGCGCCACGAAGGACCTTGTCCATCTTAGCATTGTTCGCAACGACCAATCAGCCGACAATACGCCCATGGCCGTGCCTTCGAACCTTTTCCTGTCTCCCTGCAAACCGTCGCACCACCGCGCCGGACATGACGGCGGCCGACGACAAAAACCGTCCGCATGGCTTTGTATCTGGTTGTGCGTCGCGCTGGCGTTTGCTCCGACGCTGCCGCTGTCGGCGGTAGCGCAAAACATTTACAACCTGCCGGAGCTCGGCGATGCTTCCCGGGAAGCCCTGTCGCCGACCCAGGAGCGCAAACTCGGCGAGTCGATCATCCGCGACCTGCGCGCTTCCGGCGGCTACATGAACGATCCCGAAGTCAACGATTACCTGGACACGCTCGGGCACAAACTGGTCGCCGCCGGCAACGACTCCCGGCAGGATTTCGAATTCTTCGCCGTCCCCGACCCATCTATCAACGCCTTCGCCCTGCCCGGCGGCTATATCGGCGTCAACACCGGACTGATTCTGTTGACCCAAAGCGAATCGGAGCTGGCGAGCGTGTTGGCGCACGAAATCACCCACGTTACCCAACACCATCTGGCGCGAATGGCCAGCAACCAAAAAGACGCGCTGCTGTTGTCACTGGCGGCTCTCGCTGTGGCGATAGCCGCCTCGCAATCGAATTCATCTTCGAGCGGTCAGGTGATCGGTGCCGCCGTCGCTTCGGCACAAGCGCTGGCGATACAGACGCAGATCAATTACACCCGCGAACACGAATACGAAGCCGACCGCATCGGCTTCCAGCGCTTGCGCGCCGCCGGTTTCGAGGTCTCTGCCGCCGCCGTTTTCATGACGCGATTGCAGCGTTCCAGCCGTTTCTCCGAGGGTAGCGCACCGTCTTACCTGCGTACCCACCCGATCACCACTGAGCGGGTCGCCGAAGCGCAGGCGCGCGCCGAAAATGTTCCGTACAAGCAAGTCGCCGACAGCATCGACTTTCATCTGGTTCGGGCGTTGCTGCAAAGCTACCTCGGCACGCCGAGAGAAGCCGTCGCTTTTTTTGAAGACGCGCTGCACGAACGCAAGTTCAACAACAAACATGCCGCGCACTACGGCCTTGCCGCCGCCCTGCTACGCGCCAAGGATTACGACCGCGCCAAAAAAGAAATCGCCGGACTCGACAAGGAACTGCAACATCCGATGATCGACGCGATGGCCGGCCACATCATGATGGAGTCGGGCGACCTCGACGGTGCCATTGCCCGTTTCGGTACCGCTGTCGAACGTTATCCCAACAAAAAGCAGTTGATCTACGATTATCCGGAAGCCTTGATCCGCGCCGGACAGAGCCAGAAAGCCGTTGACTTCCTCGAAAGACAGATCGCCCGTTTCCCCGGCGACGGCCTGCTGCACGAAAAAACGGCGGGCGCCTACGCGAAACTGAAACGGCCTTTCAAGGAACACGCCCACCAGGGCGAGTACTACGTCTGGCTGGGCAGCGACCACGCCGCCATCGAGCAATTCGATCTGGCGCTCAAGAACGACCGTGACGCGTCTTTCCAGGAAAAATCGGCGCTCGAAAGCCGCAAGCGGACAGTACAGGAAGAACTGCGCGAGCGCGAACGAGCGCAGAAGAGAAATTGATCGTATTCACCACAAAAAACGCAAAGAAATTAAAAAATGTATACATTAGTGCTTTTGGGTGATGCCGCGCCATCACTTAATGCGTTCATGTTGATCTTCCTGCACTTAATGCTTTTGCAGATAAGCATTTCTGTTGCAAGCCTTATAAGAACGCATCGCTCTGGAGAGGGGTACGACCTTTCTATTGGAGTGATTGCTGTATGGTGCGTGAAGCCGCTAATTTTGGGTTGGATTAATGCAGAATGGGGATTTATTGGGCTGAATTATTTGGGAGAGGCGCTGCTTTTCGCACTTTTTTTATTTTGGATATTTTTGTTTAGCAAATCGAATATTTGGTTTGGCTGCGAAAAAAAGTATATTACAAAAAAAGTCGTTATTATCCCTCAAACAGCTTTATTTTTGTGTCTCAACCTTTATTACTTTTTAGCCCGCTAGTGCGGTAGGTTGGGATGAGCCTGCGAATCCCAACACTCCACCCATCATCATTCCCAAAAAGAAAATTTATCTTCTTTCCCTGTCGCCCAATCCTCCGACAACCAGCCTTGACGGATGTAACGGTGGATTGAACTGTACGGCCATCCCGAAGCTCGGTGAACATAATTCAGGTGTTGGGATTCGCAAGCTCATCCCAACCTACACGACTTTCCTGAAAAGCCTCAAATATTCCGCGCGCTGAAGGTATCGCACGCCTGTACGCTGCCGGTCTTGTAGCCTTGCGTGAACCAGTGCACACGCTGCGCGCTGGTTCCGTGCGTGAAGCTGTCGGGCCGCACGGTGCCGGTTTGCTCGCGCTGCAAGGTGTCGTCGCCGATTTGCGAGGCGGCGTTGAGAGCCGATTCGATATCGCCTTGGTCGAGCCATTGTTTGGCCTGTTGCGAATGGTTGGCCCAGATGCCCGCGTAGCAATCGGCCTGCAACTCCATACGCACCGACAAGGCGTTCTGTTGCTGCCGGCTCAACCGCCCTCGTTGCGCATCGACCTTGTCGGCAGTACCTTCCAGATTCTGCACGTGGTGGCCGACTTCGTGTGCGATCACATAAGCGCGCGCGAACTCCCCTGGCGCGCCCAGTTGCCGACTCATGGTGTCGAAGAAGTCCATGTCCAGATATACCCTCTGATCGGCAGGGCAATAAAACGGCCCCATGGCCGCTTGACCCGTACCGCAAGCCGTAGCCGTCATGCCGCGGTAGAGCACCAGCTTGGGCGGCGCGTAACGTACGCCTGCCTGCTGAAAGGTCTGAGCCCATACATCTTCGGTGGAAGCGAGTACGGTGGAGACGAAGGCAGCGCCCTCGTCATCGGCGGGTGTTTTTTGCGCCGGCGTCTGCTGCTGCGGCGCGCCGTCCGAAAGCATGCCCAGCGTGGTCATCGGGTCGATGCCAAAGACGCCCCAACCCAGCAACGCCAACACCACGACGCCGATGCCGATCGTACGCCCGCCGATGCCAACATTGCTCCCGCTGCGGCGGTCTTCAATGTTGTCCGATTTCCGATTGCCTTTCCATCTCATGACTGTCGTACTCCTGCAACCGCGCGTTACCGTTCACGGCGTTGCGACCGTATGGGAATCCACAAGATTGGGGAAAAACCAGCGTCTCTCCCCAACCTCCGAAAAAGAAAATTATAGGCCACGAATAACATGGTTCAACCATTGCTTACGAAAAACTCCACTTGAACAATCGCTGCGTTAGCGGGCTCGCTTGCCAGGAAGAGAAGTCTATGCCATCAGCCACAAAGGTCACCAGAAAACACAAAGGTTCTTTGCGCTCATTGCGTTCCCTGTGGCTAAAAGGTTTTTCTGCGGCAAGCGCAAAAACAACTGCGGACGTTACGGCAACGCTTCCTCAAGCTCGGCGTGTTCGTCGATCACCAGTTTGACACCGGCTTCCTCATCGTAATCGACCAGCACCTTGCCGCCGTCGGCCAGCTTTCCGAACAACAGCTCCTCGGCCAGCGCCTTGCGCACGGTGTCCTGAATCAGGCGCATCATCGGTCGCGCGCCCATTTGCGGATCGAAGCCCCTGTCGGCGAGATAAAGCCGCAGCGCCGGACTGAAAGTCGCTTCCACCTTCTTCTCGAACAACTGCGTTTCGAGTTCGACCAGCATTTTGTCAACCACTTTCAAAATAACGTCGCGGTCGAGTTGCTTGAACGAAACGGTCGCGTCGAGCCGGTTGCGAAATTCCGGCGTGAACAGCCGCTTGATCTCCCCCATTTCATCGCCGGCCTGCGTCGTTTCCGAAAAGCCGATCGACAGCCGCGCCAGTTCTGCCGCCCCGGCATTCGTCGTCATCACGATGATGACGTTTCTGAAATCGGCTTTGCGTCCGTTGTTGTCGGTCAATGTGCCGTTGTCCATCACCTGCAACAGCACATTGAAAATATCCGGGTGCGCTTTTTCAATTTCGTCGAGCAGCAACACACTGTGCGGCGCTTTGACGACCGCTTCGGTCAGTTGTCCGCCCTGATCGAAGCCGACGTAACCGGGTGGCGCGCCGATCAGGCGCGACACCGCGTGCCGCTCCATGTATTCGGACATGTCGAAACGAAGCAACTCGACACCGAGACAGTACGCCAGTTGCCGCGCCACCTCGGTCTTGCCGACGCCGGTCGGTCCCGAAAAAAGGAAGCTTCCGATCGGTTTACGGGCGTTACCCAGCCCCGAACGCGACATCCGAATCGCCGCCGTCAGCGCGTCGATCGCCGCATCTTGGCCGAACACGATGTTTTTCAAATCGCGGTCGAGACGCTTCAAAACCTGCCGGTCGTCGGTCGAAATGGCACGCGCCGGTATCCGCGCGATTTTGGCGACGATTTCCTCGATCTCAGCGCGACCGATCTGTTTTTTCTGGCGGCTCTTCGGCAGCATCTTCTGCGCCGCGCCCGCTTCGTCAATCACGTCGATCGCTTTGTCGGGCAGGAAGCGGTCATTGATGTAGCGCGCCGACAGTTCGGCGGCACCAGCCAGCGCCGCGTTGGTGTAACGGATCTCGTGATGCGCCTCAAAACGTGACTTGAGTCCCTTGAGGATCGCCACGGTCTCGGCGACCGACGGTTCCGGCACATCGATTTTCTGGAACCGCCGTGACAGCGCGTGGTCTTTCTCGAAAATCTGCCGGAATTCGTTGTAAGTCGTTGCGCCGATACAATGCAGTTCGCCCGCCGACAGCACCGGCTTCAGCAGATTGGACGCGTCCATCGTGCTGCCCGATGTCGAACCGGCGCCGATCAGCGTGTGAATCTCATCGACCAGCATGACCGCTCCCGGTTGCGCTTTCAACTCGCGCAGCACGTCTTTCAAGCGCTGCTCGAAATCGCCGCGGTACTTGGTCCCCGCCAGCAACGACGCCATATCGAGCGCATACACCCGGCTTTGCGCCAGCAATTCCGGCACCCGCCCTTCGACAATGCGTGTCGCCAGCCCTTCGGCAATCGCCGTCTTGCCGACCCCGGCCTCGCCGACCAGCAGCGGATTGCTCTTGTGACGACGGCACAAGACTTGCACCACGCGATCCAGCTCTTGTTCGCGCCCGATCAGCGGGTCGAGTTTGCCGTCTTTGGCGCGTTGCGTCAGATCGACCGTGTACGACGATAGCGCCGTGTCGCTTCCGGCCGCTTCTTCGCTTTGGCCGCTGTCTTCGGGTTCCGGTTCCGATTCGTTTTTCAGACCATGCGCCACATAGTTGACAAGGTCGAGCCGGGTCAAGCCGCGTTTTTTCAAAAAGTGCAGCGCATGCGCGTCTTTTTCGCCGAACAGCGCCACCAGCACATGCGCGCCGGTCACTTCTTTTTGACCGGACGATTGCACCTGCAACACTGCCCGCTGCAACACCCGCTGGAAACTCGGCGCCGGCTGCGTTTCGACCTTGGCGTTTTCCTGATACCGCGGGGTATGCGCCTCAACGAACGCGGCCAATTCTTTCCGAATTTCCTCGACATTGATCCGGCAGGCGCGCAACGCCGCCGCCGCCGACGGATTGTCGAGCAGCGCCAGCAACAGATGCTCCGCCGTCACGAATTCATAACGCTTCTGCCGCGCATCGACCAGCGTCAAGTGCAGCGAAACTTCCAGTTCTTGGGCGATCATGATGTCACCTCGGCCGGAATGGAAAACCTCATTTACAAGATACCGCGATTATTCAATCTAGACCCGTCAGCCGCGCTCAAGTTTCCTGCATCGTGCAACGTAACGGATGTTCGTGCTGCTGCGCCAGCGATTGCACTTGATCGACCTTGATTTTGGCAACTTCGTGGGTGTACACGCCGCACTCGCCGGAGCCGCGATGGTGTACTTGCAGCATCACCGTCAGCGCCCGCGGCAGAGGCATCTGGAACACCTGCTGCAACAAATCCACCACAAAATCCTGCGGCGTAAAATCGTCGTTCAGCAGAACAACCCTGTACAGAGGCGGCTCCTCGACCGCCCGCTCGATAACAAGATCAGGAGACTGTTGATACTCTAATGACATGGCGGCAAAGAAAATACACCTTCAACTTCCTGTCAGCATACCCTAAAAGACGGCTCCCGACATCTCCCGACGACGGCGGCAAGACGGTATTTCCGTTGTTACATTGTTAGTTTGTTTTACAATTGCAACAAACTTAGCAGAGACATCATTCCCAATGAATAGCCTCCTTGACCCCCTGTCCTTTTGTGCGTAAAACGGTTCTGTTTGGATGTGGTTCCTGCTGTTCTCGTGTACTTTTGCCGTTGTACCGCTTCGTACGTCGTCGTAGTGCCCCGCCTGCTGGATGTCCCCGACCAAACGCCTGTTCGTAATTTTAAGAGGATAGTTTTATGGCAACCGGGACCGTTAAATGGTTCAACGACGCAAAAGGCTTCGGCTTCATCACCCCTGATGATGGCGGTGAAGACCTGTTTGCACACTTTTCGGCCATCACCATGCAGGGTTTCAAGACGCTCAAAGAAGGCCAGCGCGTCAGCTTTGACATCACGCAAGGACCGAAAGGCAAACAAGCATCAAATATTCAAGCTGCACCTTGATCGTTCTCCCGTTCAGGATGTACTGAGTTCTCGACTCAATATTTGAAAACTAAAGCCCGCTTCGGCGGGCTTTTTTTTGCCTTCTCCTGGATGGCACAAAACGTCGCGTTGAAGAGACGAAGGAGATCAGGTGGATCCTGCGACTCCGCTTCGCTCCGCGCAGAATGACGGCAATGTGCAACCCGTGCGCGTCGCTTTGTCGGGTCGCTCCCATCGGCGCGGTTTACATTTCCCCTTGACGCCGCCGAGCATCGCAGGACAGCGCCGAGACAGATCGAGCGATGTTTGAGCGACCCCTTTGTTATTGGCTCCCCGATTCTTCCTCGCGCCGGTTGAAGTCTTTCAGCCGGAATCCCAGGCACCACAACACGGCAAAATACACCGCGCCGCTGCCGGCCATGATCCCTGACAAGCGCGTGATCTTCTGCCAAAGCGATGCTTGCAGCCACAGTTCCGCGTTGTCAGCCAGAAAATACAGCGCAATGCCGAAAACCACGAGCGCCACTGCGATCTTGCCGAGGAAACCCCACCAGCCGTCGCGCGGCGTGTACGCGCCTTTCCGGCGCAGCATGTAAAACAACAGACCGGCGTTGCAAAACGCGCCGACACTAATCGCCAGCGTCAGTCCGGCATGGCCGATTTGAAACATCAGCGAGAGCGCCACGATTTGCGTCACGATGATCGAACCGATGGCAATACGCACCGGCGTTTTCATGTCCTGCCGTGCATAAAAACCGGGCGCCAGAATCTTGATCAAAATCAGCGCCGGCAAACCAAAGCTGTAGCCCAGCAACGCCGCCCGCGTCTGCCACACATCCTGCACCGTAAACTGGCCGTACTGGTACAGCGTCGAAATCAGCGGCACAGCCAGCAAGCCCAAGGCCAGCGCCGCCGGCAACGCCAGCAGCAGCGCCAGCCGCAATCCCCAATCGAGCAATTCCGAATAACGCTGCGAATCGGCATCACTGTGATAACGCGCCAACGACGGCAACAACACCGTCCCCAACGCCACGCCGAGCAACGCGCTGGGAAATTCCATCAGCCGGTCGGCGTAAGTGATCCACGAGATGCGTCCGTCGCCCAGCCATGCCGCAAGCTGCGTATGAATCAGAAGCGAAATTTGCGCCGCCGACACGCCGAGAATCGCCGGCAGCATCAATTTCAGAATGCGGCGTACGCCCTCATCTTTGTAGTCGAAGCTTGGCCGCACCAGCATCCCGAGCTTGTACAACGGATAGAGTTGCAACGCCAACTGCAATATCCCGCCGAGCGCCACGCCCCAAGCCAGCGCCAGCACAGGCGGATCGACATGGGGCGACAAAAAAACCGCCGCGCCGATGACCGACAGGTTGAGCAACACCGGCGTGACCGCCGGAATCGCAAAGCGACGATACACATTCAGCACCGCCCCGGCCAGCGACACCAGCGACACGAAGAAAATATAGGGAAACACGATGCTGATCAGCGTCGCGGTCAATTCGACCTTCCCCGGCGTTCTGGCGAAGCCGCCGGCCAACACATAGACGAGCCACGGCGCCGTCAAAACGCCGATCACCGAAACCGCGAGCAGCACCAGCATCAGCAACCCGCTGGTTTTGCTCACCAATTGCTGCGTCGCTTCTTGCCCCCGTTGCCGCTGGTATTCCGCCAACACCGGCACAAACGCCTGGCTGAAGGCGCCCTCGGCAAACAGCCGCCGCAACAGGTTGGGCAACCGGAAGGCCGCCTCGAACGCGTCCACCTGTGCCCCAGCGCCGAACAGTACCGCCTTCAGTGTTTCGCGGACGAGTCCGGTCACGCGCGACAAAAGCGTCATCGCGCTGATGGTCGTCATCGCCTTAAGCAAATTCAATTGACATTCCCTGATCACGCTCTGCCGCAAGGATAACGTGCCACCGCATTTTCGTGGCGCTTATCGTGCTCTTGTGACATCAGATCGCCTTTTTATCAGGATTGGCCTGACGGTTGCCAGATTCTCGAACGTCATGATGGCTGCCGCTGTCTCCTGCTGGCTTTGCCATAGTTGTTCATCGCCGGTTTTTCGCGTATCATCGACAATCTTTGAAATTTCTCATCAAGTTACAGGAAAACGACACATGGCAAACTCGGCGCAAGCTCGCAAACGTGCCCGGCAAGCGGTAACGACCCATCAACGCAATGCCAGCCTGAAATCGGCACTGCGCACGGCGGTAAAGAAGGTCAAGAAAGCCGTCGCCGGCGGTGATAAAGCGGTCGCACTGAAACAGTTTCAGGAATCGCAAGCGGTGATCGACCGCGTCGCCGACAAAAAAGTCATGCACAAAAACCTTGCCGCGCGCACCAAGTCGCGTCTGTCGCAAGCGATCAAGGGCATGGCGGCAGCGTAAGTTCTGCGGCTCTTTGTATTCCCCGTTTTTCAAAAAGCGCCTTGACGGCGCTTTTTGCTTTTGCGACGTCAGGTTGACAAGGGTTGCAACCATAAAAACCGGCAAAAAAACCTCGTTGCAAAAAACATCAGGCTTTTTCAGGCTCCCGGTTCCCGCCCATCGCTTGCCCATCAATCCCTGATATCCTGTGCGTTGCACCCAAATCCCGATATGCTCGCCGTCCTCGCCCACCAGTTTTTTCTTGCCGCGCCGCTATTTTTGCTGGTTTTCATCGGTTACGGGCTGGTTCGCTGGGGGCGGTGGCCCAAAAGCGTTTCCGACGCCCTCACCCGCTTCGTTTTTTCGTTGGCCTTGCCGGCTTTTCTGTTTCGGACGATGAGCGATCTTTCCGCGCTACCGCCGGTTGACAGCCGCCTGCTGATCGCTTTTTTCGGCAGTTGTTTTATCGTTTTCGTCATCGGACGCCTCGTCGCCGCCTGGGTCTTCAGGCTTGACGGCGTCGCCTCGTCGGTTTTCGCGCTGGGCGGCGTGTTCTCCAACAACGTGCTGCTCGGCCTGCCGCTGGCCAAACTGTTGCTCGGCGAAGCCTCTGTTCCCTCAGTCGCTCTGGTGCTGGTGTTCAATGCGCTGATTCTGTGGACGCTGGTGACGGTATCGGTCGAATGGGCGCGCCATGGCAGCTTGTCGCTGACCGGCTTTCGTCTGATGGTGAAAAACGTGCTCACCAACCCGATTGTCGCCGGTATTCTTGCCGGCTCGGTGTTCGGGATAACCGGTTTGCCGTTGCCGACATTGATCGACGTGCCGTTGTCAATGATCGCGCAGGCCGCCGCGCCGATGGCGTTGATCGTGCTCGGCATGGGGCTCGCCGAATACGATATCCGCCAGGGCTGGCAACAAAGCCTCGCCATTTGCGCCTTGAAGCTCGCCGTTCAGCCGCTGGTCGTCTGGGGACTGGCGTGGTCGCTGGGCTTGCCGACGATGGAAACGCGCGTCGTCGTTCTGCTGGCGTCGTGCTCGGTCGGCATCAATGTCTATCTGATGGCGCGACAATTTCAGACGATGCAGGCGCCGGTCGCCACCAGCCTCGTTCTTTCCACGCTGCTCGCCGCGTTCACCACCCCGTTGATTCTGACCTTGCTTGGGGTAGGATTCTGAAAATGTTGGAGCGGTGAAAAACACGCTTGCACACTAATGTACAAGAAATGCGATATCAAAAAATCGTCATTCCGGCGAAGGCCGGAATCCAGAAAAAGAAACCTGGATTCCCGCTTCTGCGGGAATGACGAAGTAGCCAAACGAACGCTTGAAACGTCTCAATCATTTTGAAATAGGCTCTAACCTCTGACATGATGTTGCTTCTCACCGTCGCCGTAGTTCACCTCATGGCTCTGATGAGTCCGGGACCCGATTTTTTCTTCGTTTCGCAAGCAGCATTGCGGTCAACGCGCCGCCATGCGCTTTGCGGTGTGCTGGGCGTTGTGTCGGGAATCGCGCTCTGGGCGGCAATCGCGCTCCTCGGCCTGCACCTGCTGCTGCAACAAATGGCCTGGCTGCACAAAGGCATCACCCTTGCCGGCGGGCTTTATCTGTGCTGGCTGGGGTGGTCGATGCTGCGCCCGACTTTGAAACGCGCCCCCTTTCCCCCTGCCCCTCTCCCTCAAGGGGAGAGGGGAGAAGAGTACGACGCGCCGACTTCCGAGGCCGTTTCCGTTTTTTCCGGATATCTCAAACCCTTTTTGCGCGGCTTGCTCGTCAACCTGTCCAATCCCAAGGCGCTGGTGTATTTCGGCAGTGTCTTCTCGTTGTTCGTCGGTTCCGGTGTCGGCTCCGGCGCGCGCTGGGGCATCTTTTTGCTGGTCGTCGCCGAATCGCTGCTGTGGTTCGGCTTCGTCGCCACGGTTTTCGCCCAGCCCGCAATTCGCCGCTTCTATCAACGCGCGGCGCTCTGGATCGACCGGATCGCCGGTTGTTTGTTCATCGGCTTCGGATTGCGGCTTATTTTTTCGAGGCCGGAATGAAATAATGGTTCACCGCAAAGAGCGCAAAGATATTTGATTTCTTTGCAATCTCCGTGGTTTATCACGAAAAAACCGTCGAAAAGCGCAGAGCGCACGAAATATCTTTGTGACCTTTGCGTTCTTTGCGGTTAAATCGTTTTCGATCACTCGTCTTTCTTTTTCTTCGTTGACCGCCTTCTGCCGGTCGTTGCCGCCGGAGCGCTTTCTTTCGCCGCGCTTTGAACAGCACTGGTGTCCGCTTGTTTTGCCCGCTTCATCAACAACGCCGGCACTGGCCGCTGTTTCGACGCCAGGCCGCGTCCCAACGCCGCCAGATGCTGACGCATCAGCGCGGCGCTTGGCGGTGTTCTTGTCGAAGGACGCGATGCCGGTTTCTTCGGCAACGGTTGATCGGGATTTTTGGCGTAAGCCGCTTCGCGCTCTTCTTTATGCGACCGCCCCTGCCGTGTTTCACTTCCTGCCGCATGCTCGAGCGGTCGTTTGCCGCCCCCCCTGCCGGAGGCGCGTTCGGACGGCGGGCTGTCGCCTTTACGCGCCGTACGGCGCTCTTTGCCGATGGCTTTTTCTCCTTCGCCTGCGTGCGGCGCGGTACGCCGCGGCGCTTCCAGCACCCCTGCTTCGATCTCGACGCGTTCGATTTTCTTGCGGATCAGCTTCTCGATTTCGACAAGGTATTTCTCTTCGTCGGGCGACACCAGCGAGATCGCTTCGCCTTCGGCGCCGGCGCGACCGGTGCGCCCGATCCGGTGCACGTAATCCTCGGGCACGTTCGGCATCTCGTAGTTGATCACCACCGGCAACTCTTCGATATCGAGACCGCGCGCCGCCACGTCGGTCGCCACCAGAATTTGCGTTTTACCGTCCTTGAATTTCTCCAGCGAGGCGATACGTGCCGATTGCGTTTTATCGCCGTGAATCGCTTCCGCCGCCAGGCCGGCTTTTTCGAGCAGCCGCGCCAGCCGCGACGCGCCATGCCGCGTGCGGACGAAACACAGGGTTTGCCACAGGTTGCGCGATTTGACGAGATGCTCAAGCAACACGCGCTTCTGATCGGACGGACAATGGTAGGCGCTTTGTTTGACGGTTTCGGCTGCCGCGTTGCGGCGCGCGACTTCAATCAGCTTCGGCGCTTTCAGCATGTCTTCGGCGAGTTTTTTGATGTCCGCCGAGAAGGTTGCCGAGAACAGCAGGCTTTGCCGCTCTTTCGGCAACTGCTTCATGATCCGCCGGATGTCGGGGATGAACCCCATGTCGAGCATCCGGTCGGCCTCGTCGAGCACGAAGTACGTCACTTGCGACAGCGACACATTTTTTTGTTCGAGATGGTCAAGCAACCGCCCTGGCGTCGCCACCAGAATTTCAACACCGGCCTTGAGCACCGGGGTCTGCTGTTTGATGTTGACGCCGCCGTAAACGACCGTCGAACGCAACCCAGTATATTTGGCATACGCCTGCACCGAGGCTTCAACCTGAATCGCCAGTTCGCGGGTCGGCGTCAGAATCAGCGCCCGCACCGGGTGCTTTGCCGGCGACGGGCTGGTGTTGGCATGCGGCATCATTTTGTGCAGCAGCGGCAAGGTAAAACCGGCCGTCTTGCCGGTACCGGTCTGGGCGCCGCCCATCACATCATGCCCCGCCAGAACCACCGGGATGGCCTGCTGCTGGATCGGCGTCGGCGTCTTGTAGCCTTCTTCTTCGACCGCTTTCAGCACTTCAGGGCACAGCCCCAACTCGTTAAAACTCATTTCACTCAATGAAAACTCCTGTTGACCGATGACATCCGTCTTCTCGCATTTTCCGGGCATTGACCCGTCCGCTGCGTCATATAATCATGGATAACTATACCGGAAACCCCCCGGCAACTGAACACGGATCGAGCGTATTCTCGCCGTTCATGACGGAAGAGATCAAAAAACATAGCGCGAACCCGGTAAAAAATGATACATTTGCGACCTTCCGTAAGGTGGAACCCGCTTCCCGGCGCTTGGGCGCGATCATTGCGGAGCCTTGCCGCGCCTTGATGGCCGTTATCCGGATTCCGCAACCGTTATTCTTCGCTGGTTCAAGATTTTATGTCTCCCCGTCAGTTACGCAACATCGCCATCATCGCGCACGTCGATCACGGCAAAACCACGCTAGTCGACAAACTGCTCGTCCAATCCGGCACCTTCGCCAAACATCAGGCCGTCGGCGAACGGGTGATGGACAGCAACGACATCGAGCGCGAACGCGGCATCACGATCTTCTCGAAAAACTGCGCGATCCGTTATGGCGATGCGCGCATCAACATCGTTGATACCCCCGGCCACGCCGATTTCGGCGGCGAAGTCGAACGCGTACTGGGCATGGTCGATGGCGTGTTGTTGCTGGTGGACGCGGTCGAAGGGCCGATGCCGCAAACACGTTTCGTGACGATGAAAGCGTTGCGCCAGCATTTGCGCCCCATCGTCGTCGTCAACAAAGTCGATCGTCCCGGCGCGCGCCCCGAATGGGTGGTCAATCAAACTTTCGATTTGTTCGATCGTCTCGGCGCCACCGAAGCGCAACTCGATTTTCCGGTGATCTACGCGTCGGCGTTGAACGGCTGGGCCACCACCGACATTCAGGCCGTCTATTCCGGTAAAGCCGCCAAGAGCGACATGCGGCCACTCTATGAAACCATTTTGGCGCACGTGCCGGTTCCCGAAGGCAACCCCGACGGCCCGTTGCAATTCCAGGTCAGCGCACTCGATTATTCGTCGTACATCGGTCGGCTCGGCATCGGTCGCATTCGTCGCGGCCGCCTGCGTCCCGGTCAAGAAGTGATCGCGCTGACGCCCGGCGAAGCGCCGGCACGCGCCAAAATCACACAAATTCTCGGTTTCTCCGGTCTCGACCGCGCGCCGATCGACGAAGGCGAAGCGGGCGACATCGTGCTGGTCAGCGGCATTGACGGTCTCTCAATCGGCACCACGCTGGCCGATACCGCCGAACCCGAGGCGCTGCCGCCGATCGCCATCGACGAGCCGACGCTGTCGATGCAGTTTCAGGTCAACACTTCGCCGCTTGCCGGCCGCGAAGGAAAATACGTCACCTCGCGCAACATCCGTGACCGCTTGCACAAAGAAACGCTGACCAACGTCGCATTGCGCGTCGAAGATACCGAAGACACCGACGTGTTCCTGGTCTCGGGGCGCGGCGAACTGCATTTGACGATTCTGATCGAGAACATGCGCCGCGAAGGCTATGAGCTGGCCGTGTCGAGGCCGCGTGTCGTCCTGCGTGAGATCGACGGCGTGACCTGTGAGCCGTATGAATTTTTGTCGGTTGATGCTGAAGACGGGCATCTGGGCGGCGTGATGGAAGCGCTCGGCTACCGTCGCGGCGAAATGGCGCACATGGAGGCCGATGGCCGCGGTCGCACCCGAATCGATTACCGAATTCCGGCGCGCGGCTTGATCGGTTTTCAGGGCGAATTTTTGAACCTGACGCGCGGCACCGGCATCATGAGCCATGTGTTCGACAGCTACGCGCCCGTCAAAGGCGACATTCCCGAACGTCGCAACGGTGTGCTGGTCTCGCAGGAAGACGGTGACGCCGTCGCTTACGCCCTGTGGAACTTGCAGGAACGTGGCCGCATGTTCGTTTCGCCCGGCGACAAATTGTACGAAGGCATGGTGATCGGTATTCACAGCCGCGACAACGATCTCGTCGTCAACCCGATCAAAGGAAAGAAACTCACCAACGTTCGCGCTTCCGGCAAAGACGATGCGGTTTTGTTGACGCCACCGATCAAACTCACCCTCGAATACGCCGTCGAATTCATCGCCGACGACGAACTGGCCGAAATCACGCCGCAATCGATCCGTATCCGCAAACGCTTTTTGAAAGAACACGAGCGCAAGCGCGCCAGTCGGGAAGCTGGATAAACTACACAAAACAGGAATTTTTTGCCACAGAGAATCTCGAACCCTTTGAGTTCCTTGCGTTCTTTGTGGTCAAAACGCTTTTAATCCGTCGGCACCGCTTTCAACACTTCTTCGACATCGGAAATTTCAAAACTGGTTTGTGTTTTAGTCTTAGAAACGATCACTATGGCTCAGCAGGCACATCCTACTCAATGGAGCACAGACGACTTTGATGTCATGTCATGGCACGACGTACATTTCCATGGGTTTCGGCTTATACAAAATGAGAGCGACAGCGGAACAGCTGAACTCATTTTTGATATCGACTACATTCTCGAATGGATCAATGTCGATGGCACATTCAAATTCTTAGTCGCTCAAGCGCGCCTTCAATTTCACGAAGTTTTTGACTTGACGTTGGCACTTGACTATGTCTCGCCGAACGCCGGTATGTGCCCCTTTTCTATTTCCGGCATTGTACGTGAGCGCGTCACTTATCCTACAGGTTACGTCTCGTACAGATGGCGACTTGAGGTCAACTGGCCAGCCGGTGAAATCGAGTTTGAGTCTCCAGGTTTCACTCAAACCCTTGTTGGAAAACCCTACACACAGACAAGTCAGGACATTGAGCCTTCGCAACGAACTTATACAAATTCAGAATAACAATTCAAAAAAATATCGAACCCTTTGAGCTCCTTGCGTTCTTTGTGGTCAAAACGCTTTTAATCCGTCGGCACCGCTTTCAACACTTCTTCGGCCGTCGTGATCCCTTCCAGAACTTTCAGCGCCCCGGACAGGCGCAACGGCCGCAAGCCGTCCTTGTAAGATTGCTCGCGTAACGTCGCATCGTCGGAGTGCGCCTGCGTCAACTTCCGCATGCCGGGACTCATCTCCATGATTTCGTACAGCCCGACCCGCCCCAGATAACCGGTCATCCGGCAATCGAGG
>JAIRJZ010000059.1 GCA_031260355.1 Burkholderiales bacterium | reverse complement strand
CGCCCGACGGGAAAGGCTGGGTGTAGCGGCGCAATTCCCGTGCCGCGATGGCTTGCGGGTCGCTGCGGGAAGTTTCCAGCATCGTCAGCTTTTCGCGCACCAGCTTTTCGAGTTCGTCTTTGGAGAAAGCCGGTGAACGCAACGCTTCTGCCGCTAGCGCGAGAAGTTCGGGCAGATGTTCGCGGGTGGTTTCGCCACTGATGCTGACGTTGGTGGCGTCGCCACCGATATCCAACTGCGCTTGCAGGCGGTCGATCTCGTCCTCGAACGCCTGACGGTCGCGCTTGGTGGTTCCCATCGATAGCATGTCGGCGGCGATCCGGGCGGTCGTCGCCAGATTTTTCAGCGAGTCGGCGTCGCCCCAGCGCAGGCGCAGGTTGAAGCGGACGGCTTCGCCGCGGGTTTTCTTGGGCAGCAAAGCAAGCTTCAAGCCGTTGGCCAGAGCGGTGCGCCCGGTTCGCGTTTCAAGGTTGTCCGGTGAGGCGTCGAAGGACTCTCCGGCGGCAAGCGCTTCGTCGCCGCGGTAATCGCGGACCAGCGCCGCAATGTCGATTTTCGGCGCTTGTTTCGCACGATCCAAGGTGTTCTCAGGTAAGTATTCGCCAATCGTCACGTTCGACGGTTTGATATAAGCGATAGCAGCGCGTTGAACATCGGAGGCGGTGAGTTTGCGCCACTGGTCGCGTTGCAGGAAAAAGAGCCGCCAATCGCTTTGCGCGATGGACTCGGACAGCATGACGGCAAAGTACTCGGGGTCGCGCAGCATTTCATTGTAATCTTTCAGTGCGCGAGCGCGGGCGCGGGAAACCTCCTCTTCGGTGATCGGTTTTTTGGCAATGCCATACAACGTGTCGGTCAGAATTTTCTTGACCGGCGCGATCTTGTCCTGCGGCGACAATGTCGCCCAGAAAATCAGCATGCCGGGATCCGCCAGCGAGAAATTCCAGGCCTCGACGGAGCTGGCTTTATGGGTGGCGACCAGCGCCTTGTACAAGCGACCCGACGGCGCCAGCGTCATGATTTCGCCGAACGCTTCAAACGCGACGCTGTCAGGATCGGCGCCGGCAGCGGTGTGATACAACGCTGCCAGCACGGGCGAGCCGCCATGACGCCGCAAGGTGACGGTGCGCTCGCCTTCCTGCACCGGCTCCTCAGTATAGAGTTGGGGCAGTACGCGTGTCGGTTTGGGTAACACGCCGAAAGTACGGGCGATGGTGCCCAGCGTTTTGTCGGTATCGAATTTGCCGGCGACGATCAGCACGGCGTTGTCCGGCTGGTAGTAACGGTGGTAAAACGCCTGCAACCGTTCGATGTCAACGTTTTCGATGTCGGAGCGGGCGCCGATGGTCACATTGCCGTAATTGTGCCAGTCGAACGCCGCTGATTGCATTTGTCCCCATAGCACGAGGCGCGGATTGTTTTCCCAATTCTCGTATTCATTGCGGACGACGGTCATCTCGCTGTCGAGATCCTTGCGCGCGATGAAAGCGTTGACCATCCGGTCGGCTTCCATGCCGAGCGCCCAGTCGAGCGCATCCTGATCGGCGGTGAACGTTTCAAAATAATTGGTGCGGTCAAAGTAGGTCGAGCCGTTGAAACGCATGCCGCGCTTGCCGAGTTCCTCGAAAATGTTGGTGATGGTCGGCGTGCCTTTGAACACCAGGTGCTCGAGCAGATGCGCCATGCCGGTTTCGCCGTAATTTTCGTGGCGTGAACCGACCTTGTAGGTGATGTTGACTGTCGTTGTCGGCTTGCTGTCGTCGGGTAAGAGCAATACCTGCAAGCCGTTGTCCAGCGTGTAGGAAGCGATGCCTTCGACGACAGAGCCGGCGGTGAAGCCGGCAGGAAGACGGGTGGAAGAATCCGGTGAAGCGGCAGATGCGGTAGCAAGTATCATGCACCATCCAAAAAAAAGAAAAGAACGGAAAAACATGGGAAAACTCCAAAATACGGTCTTGTGATTGTGCCCGTCGGACCAAGCCGGAAATGGGTGGACACGTTGATACCGCTTATTCCGGGGTACGACAAGACCGCATAGGATAACGTTTACCAGACAATGACGCCGGTGCTGCTTGTCACCAAAATCAACAACCCGAAGCCCAGCCGGTACCAGGCAAACGGTACGAAATCGTGATGGCTGATATAGCGTAGCAGCCAGCGGACGCAGAAAAAGGCCGAGATGAAAGCGGTGACAAAGCCGACACTCAGAAACGAAGCAAGGTCTCCCGATGAAAGAATCTGGCCGTCTTTGTATAACGAATAAAAGGAGGCGGCGAACATGGTTGGAATCGCCAGGAGGAAGGAGAATTCGGTGGCGGCAACCCTCGAAAAGCCGAACAGCATGCCGCCGATGATGGTGGCGCCGGAACGCGAGGTTCCCGGAATCATCGCAACGGCTTGAGCGAAGCCGACTTTCAGCGCGTCTCGCCAGCCGATGTCGTCGAGCGACTGGATGCGAACGGTTTCGGGACGGCTTTTGTAGCGCTGCTCGGCCAGCAGGATGATGAACCCGCCGGCGATCAACGCGCACGCCACCGGAATCGGCGCGAACAAATGGGCGGTCAGAAACGAATGCAGAAAAGCGCCCAGTACGATGGCGGGCAACAACGCGATGAAGAGGTTGAGCGCTAATTTTTGCGAGGCCTGGGCGCGTGGCAGCGTGGTGCACAAGTTCCAGAGGCGCTGGCGGTATTCCCAACAGACGGCAAAAATGGCGCCCAACTGGATCACGACGTAGAAGGTTTTGGAGCTGCCCTCGGTATAACCCAGCAGCGAACCGGCGAG
This sequence comes from Burkholderiales bacterium, assembly GCA_031260355.1. Taxonomy (GTDB): domain Bacteria; phylum Pseudomonadota; class Gammaproteobacteria; order Burkholderiales; family Casimicrobiaceae; genus UBA931. The sequence continues at coordinate 29,408 of JAIRJZ010000059.1, read as the reverse complement.
AATCAAATGGCCGGTCGATGAAATCGGCAAAAACTCGGTCAGCCCTTCTACCAGACCGAGAACAAAAGCGATGAAAAAAAGGTCGAACGACATGGTGAGAGCGGCGTTTCTTCTTAAGGAAAGCGGATTATAAGAGTTTTCCGAGGAAAGCCCGCGGTCGCGGGCAAACGGCCGCAGACTGAGCCACAGCGCCAGAAGCTCCGGCATGAAACCGGCGCTACCGGCTGCTGTCAGACCGTCAAGTTCCGGAGTATGCCGACCTCAAGCGCCCTCTGTTCGGAGCAGAAAGGGAACGCAAGCTGCTCTTGGACAGGGAAACAGCGCCCGCAGAGTCAGCGGGGAGAGAAAGGCACGGGCATACGAATCAAGGGATGAGTAAACGATCAGATGTTTGCCGATTTTGAAGCCGATGCGGTCGGGGAGAAGCCGAACGGAGGCTCGGGACGACAAACGCTCATGGTGTTCCCCCTTGTCAGGAGACGAAAGCAGCGAGGGTGGTTTTGAGGCGATTCGGTGATTTGTTGCATGTGCCGCAGTGGCTGTGGGACAGGCGTTGGAAGAACCCGGGGCAGGGAACCGATGAAATATGCAACGGTGCGGAAATTACAAAAAGGGAAAAAGCAACAAAACTTTTACAAACATGGGCAGTTCGAGTATGTTACAGGATGATCAATCGCGAAACAGGCCGCGTTGGGAGCGGAGGCAGTGCTAGCCTTCCGTCATTGAACGGCGGTGTCAATAATAAGTGGATGGGAGGTTGAGATGGCTTCACCGACAGCTTGGAAAATGACTGCTGGAGAGTTTTTCCAGGGGCTTTTCGGGAAATACATTGCGATTCTTATCGCGGTGGTAATCTTCCTCGTTTCTGACTTGGGCGTTCTTGGCACCAACATCTACAGCTCGTTCAGGATTGCCGAATCGGCGGTGTCGATCAACCTGTCTGGTCGCCAGCGGGCGATGTCACAGCGGTTCGCCAAGGCGCTGTTGCTGGTGGAGCACGACGTAACGCGCGGTGTATCACATCAAACCTCCTTGCAAGAGCTGGAGTATGCGGCGTATATTTTTGACACCACAATGACAGGCTTCCGCGATGGTGCCATGGTGACTGGTGGTCTCGGCTCCCCGGTCTTTCTGGTGAAAGCCGATACGCCGGAAGGGCGTCGGCTTGTGAGTGAAACCTACCGCGTTTGGGATCCTTACAAAAAACTTCTTCAGCCTTTGTGGGACACTCTTCCTCCGGGCAACCCCCTGTTTAACGAAAAACAGTTGGAAGAGGCGGCGCAGAACCAATGGCGCTCCAGTCGACTGCAGTCCACGTTTACCCAAGAAGAAGTGGATGCTGCGGTGGTGTACATGCGGGCCAATAACGTGGAGCTGTTTAACCATGTGAACGCGCTGACATTCGAGCTTGAGCGTGACGCTAACGAGCGAGCCTTTCGGCTGCGGATGATTCAGCTCATCGGTTTGACGATTGTGCTGATCAACGTGTTGTTCACTGTGTTCATGTCGATCAGGGACTTGATGAGAGGTGACCGTAACCTGGCGTTGGCACGCAAGGAAACCGAGGAAATCTTGGGAACGGTGAGAGAAGGTTTGTTCCTGCTCGATCACGATTACCGGTTGGGGTCACAGTATTCGAAGTCGCTAAACAAGGTCTTGCAACGCGATGTCTTTCCGGGGATGCCGTTTCTGCCGATCTTGGAGGAGATGGTATCCAAGAACGTTTACGATAATGCCAGGGACTATATCGAATTGCTGTTTGGTCAGCGCGTAAAAGAGGCGTTGGTGACCTCGCTGAATCCGCTGAGTCAGGTTGAAGTGCGCGGCAGGGAAGACGAACAGCCGCATTACCTGAGCTTCAACTTCAACCGGGCGCTTGAAGACGGCAGGATTTCGCACTTGCTGGTGACAGTGCAGGACGTGACGGAGCAGGTGCGGTTGGCGGCGCAATTGGAAGCGGCCAAGGGGCAATCGCGGATCGAGGTCGAGGTGCTGCTCAAGCTGTTGAACACCGACGCCGGCGTGTTGCGGCAGTTCCTGGATAACGTCGGCAAGGGGCTGGCGCAAATCAACGAACGGTTGCGTTCCGAGGACGACAGCGAGAAGGCGCGCTTGCACTTGCTGAATTTCGTCATGCGAATCGTGCACGGCATCAAGGGTGAGGCGGCGGCGCTGAACATCGAAATGTTCGAAGACTACGCACACGGGTTCGAAAAAGAGCTGGTGGGAATGCGCGAAAAAGGTGAAGTGCGCGGCGAGGACATGGTGCGGATTACCGTGTTGCTGGACGGCTTTTACGAGCGGCTGGCGGCGATCACCAATATTGCCGAAAAGATGGCAGGCACCTCCTCCGGCAGCGGCGACGCCGACGAAAAATACTTGCAGACGTTTGTTGACAGCCTGCGAAGTCTGGTTGCCCGTATTGCCGGTGACGAGAAGAAAGAAGCGACGGTGGCGTGCGATCTGGGAGATATCGTCCGGCTGCCGCGACGGGTGGCCAACGAATTGCACGGCATTACCATTCAACTGTTGCGCAACGCCGTCAAACATGGCGTCGAGAGTCCGGCCGAACGTGAGGCGCAGGGCAAGCCGGTCAACGGTGAAATTGTCGTCGAATGTAAAGAGATCGACCGTGATGAGTATGAATTCACCGTTCGTGACGATGGTCGCGGAATTTCGGTGGGCAAGATACGGGAAGTGCTGGTGCAGAAAGGGGCGCTCTCGGTAGAGGAGGCGAACGCACTCGGTGTCGATGCGGTGATGTTGCGTCTGTTCGAGCCGGGCTTTTCGACGGCCAGCGAAGCCGACCGCGATGCGGGGCATGGTGTCGGCCTCGATGTGGTGGCCGAGAAAACCATGAAGCTGCGCGGTCGCCTGACGCTTAACAGCAAAATACAGGCATTCACGGAGTTCAAGATACGTTTTTCGCTTTGATGTATTTGATGAAGGGAGATGTTTTGAGTTCTCGTTCCGGCAAGGGATGAGTTTTGTGGATCTTGCTTGAACAGCAGAGCATTGGAAAAAGGAATACGGCGTGAGATTACTGATTGTCGATGATTCCAGCATCATCCGTAGCCGGATCGCCAGGATTATGAACGATCCGCGGTTGCCGACCCTGATGATTGTCGGGATGGCGAGAAATGGTGCGGAGGCGCTGGAACTTTTTTCCCAATCGCACCCGGAATTGGTAACGATGGATCTGACCATGCCGGAGATGGACGGGGTTGAGTGTACCGAAGCCATGACCAACCTGAATCCCGAAGCCCATATTCTGGTGGTGTCGGCGTTGAGTGATAAAGCGACGGCGATCAAGGCGCTCAAGAAAGGGGCGAAGGGGTTTCTTTATAAGCCCTTCACCGATGAGCAACTGATCGGCGCGCTTCTGGAAGTGATGAGTTGAAATGACGGATATTACCGAACAGGAAATTGACGTTTTTGTGGGTGCGGTCAACCACTATTTCGACCAGATCACCGGGGAGAAGGCCAAGATCCGCTCCTCGTTTTTGGCCGAAGGGGACATCAGGCCGCCGATCTACGATTTCACGGGGCTGATTTCCATCGGCGGGGATTACCGTGGGTGCATTTATTTTTCGGCGACGAGGGTCATGTTGATGCGGCTGTTGCTGGCGATGCGGGAACCTCGGCAGACCGATCCGCACTTGCTCGACGCGGTAGGCGAGATCGCCAATACGCTGGCCGGCAATGCGCGCGAGCATTTCGGGGAAACGATGGCCATTTCAGTGCCGATGACCTTCCAGGGGGCTGCCGAACGATTGCGGATGACCGTGCGGGAACGGCCTTATGTGATCATGATCAAATGGAAGCAGTACGAAGCGGCGGTCATCGTCGATATCGCCAAGAAATGATTCAGGTTTGGTTGGAAAGAGAAACGGCACCCTTCCGGCGGGTGCCGTTTTTTTTGCTTGATGAGGTTTTGCAAACAGCGGTTCAGTGCACGACCGCGGTGGAAAGGAAACGCACGACCATGCCGTTTTTCAGCCGGAAAAAATTGGACTCCAGCGGAACGGCTTGGTCGATGTCGAAACGCGTCAACTCGATTTCGGCGTCGTTGCGTTGCGCTTCCAACACGATGTCGTCGGCGGTGGTGTTTTCATCGGGAATGCGTAAATAGCGCGTTTCAAAGATTTCACCGTCGATGAAGACGAAATCGGCGTCCCGCATAGCCTCAACGAAATTCAACATGGCGCGTCCTCCGGTCATACCTGTTAGATAAGGGGCGGACGCAAGAAATCAAGAGGACGGAACCGAAGCCCGAAGATCAGGCGCGATTTCCGTTTTCCGCAGTGTTTGGCAGCCGTTTCAGCCACCACGCCAGTGCCAGCGAGGCGATGGCGCTGGAAGTGCCCAGCGCGAAGATGGCAGGAAGACCGAACCATTCGCCGAGCGCGCCACCTAGAGCCATGCCGGCGCCGAGGCCGCTGACGATGCAGGTCGATGACCAGGTGAAAGCTTCGGCGGTGTAACGTTCCGGCGTGTAGCGCGAGGTGAGCAGCGTCAAGGCGGTGAGCGACGGCGCGACCAGCATGCCGAGGAGGAAGGCAAGCAACAAGAACCAACCGGGAACGCTGGCGATGATGTGCAGCGCGGCGAACAGTAAAAGCGCGGCGAGCATCCAGGGCAGATGTTGTTCGGGTTTCGACTTGAAGTGAATGCCGCCGTAGATCAGGCCGCCGACGGCGCTGCCGACGCTCGCGAAGGCAATCAGAATACCGGCCCAGAAAGGCTTGCCGTATTGCGCGGCGAACGCCGGGTAACCGATTTCGATCGCTCCCAGCGTCATGGCAATGGCAAAGGTGATGACAAAGACCAGTAATAGGCGCGGTTCGGTCAACGGCCCAAGCCAGTGCCGCTCGATGGCGCGGTCGTGTTTGACGTAGCGGACAGCCGGGGAGTGCAGGAAAAGCGGTACGGCCAGCGTTGAGAAGACTGAAAAAAGCAGAAAAGCCCAGATCGGGGAAGCGATGGCCAGCGCGAGGGCAACCAGCAACGGACCGACAACGAAATTGAGCTCGGTCAGCACGGCGTCGAACGAAAAGGCGATTTTCCGCAGATCGGGCGTTTCGAAACGGTAACGCCAGACGGCGCGCGTCAGCACAATGAGCGGCGGACAGAAAATACCGGCAACCACCATGCAGGCGGTGATGAACGCGGTCGGCAAAGCGGCCACGGTAGGCAGCAGCATCAGCCACAGTGCCAGCGGATGGACGATACCGGTAACCCGGAGCAGACGGCGAGCGCCGAAACGGTCGATCAGACGTCCCATCACCGGTGCTGCAACGGACATGGCGACCAGGTAAATGCCAACATGCAAACCGGCGAATGCCAGCGAACCGGTAACCTGCTTCAGGTACATCAGAAACGCCAGCGACGACATGCCGACGGGTATGCGCGTGATCAGCGAGATGATCAGAATCGTGCGGACATCCGGTTCTTGCAGGAATTGCAAATAACGGTTGCGGGCGTCGAGAAGAGGCATTGAAAACGTGCTGAAAACAGCGTCAATAAGCGTAATTCATTTTAACCGCAAAGAACACAGAGAACTTCGTGTTTTTGTAATCCTTGCGTTCTTTGCGGCTAATCCTCTTCTTTCAAGAATAAACGCTGTGCCTGAATATTTGATACAGGCTTCAGTAAACGAAACGGGCGTCGGCGATGCCGGGTAGCGTCTGGAGGTGTTGAATCAGGGTTTCTTCCGGCGCGATGCGCCAGGGGTCGGGCAAGGTAACGACGCCACGCGCTTGGGCGTTGGCGTAGTCGATCACCACCGGCACGACGGTACCGTTCTTCCCGGAGAACGGACGAAGGATTTCGAGAAGCGTTGCGGCGTTGACGCCGGATGTGCACGAGAGCCGCAGCGACTTGGCGCGGCTGCGGCGAAGGGTATCGAGGTCGTAGAGGTTGTCGGCAAGAATGCGCAGGCTGCTTTGTGCTTCCTCGCCATCGCGTTCCTGATGGCGGGCGGAGATGCGCACATCGGCGATGATCAGACGATCCTCTTGCAACAGGGCGCGGGCAGAGTCAAAGATTTCGTTGTAGATGACGATTTCAACACTGCCGACGCTGTCATCGAGCGTGACGAAAGCCATTTTGCCGCGTTTGCTCGATTGCACGCGAATCGCGGTGACGATACCGGCGATCAATACGCGCTCCTGCTGCGGTTTGAGGCAATCGAGCGGTACAGCGATGAGCGACGACAACTCTTCTTTGTATTGGCGGAACGGATGCCCCGATAGATAAAAGCCGAGCACGCTTTTTTCTTGTGCCAACCGTTCGGCTTCCGGCCAGGGCAGCACCTCGGCGAGCGCGTGATGGATCGGCAGCGCTTCTTCCGAGAACAGCGCCGTTTGCGCGGCATTGGCACATGCCTGTTCGCCAGCGTCCATCGCCATCGGAACGGAAGCAAGCAAGGCGGCGCGGTTGTCATCGAGCGAATCGAAGGCGCCGCCACGGATCAGCGCTTCGGCGACACGGCGGTTGACCTGACGGCGATCAACGCGCTTGCAAAAATCGAAGAGATCGGTGAAAGCGCCGCCGGCATCGCGTTCGGCAACGACGTTATCGATCGCGTGTTCGCCGGTACCTTTGATGGCGCCCAAACCATAACGCAAGGTGCGGGTATCAATCGGATCGAAACGCCAGGTCGAGGCGTTGATGTCGGGCGGCAGGACGGTCAATCCCTGCGCGAGCGCATCATCATAAAACAGCCGCACTTTGTCGGTGTCGTGCATCACCAGCGACAAGTTGGCGGCCATGAACGCGGCGACATGGTGGGCTTTGAAGTACGCCGTTTGATAGGCGACCAGTGCGTAGGCAGCGGCGTGCGATTTGTTGAAACCGTAGCCGGCAAATTTCTCCATCAAATCAAACAGGAGGTGGGCTTTTTTTTGCGGAACCCCATTTTTCTCGGCGCCGCCGACGAAGACATGGCGATGTTTGGCCATTTCCTCGACGTCTTTTTTTCCCATTGCGCGACGCAACAAATCGGCACTGCCCAACGAATAGCCGCCGATCATCTGCGCAATCTGCATCACCTGTTCCTGATAAATCATGATGCCGTAAGTCGGGCCGAGAATGGTTTTCAGGCGGTCGTCGAGATAATCGATGCGGGCGCCGTGTTTGCGTTCGATGTAGTCGGGAATCAGCTCCATCGGGCCCGGGCGGTACAACGCGACCAGCGCGATAATGTCTTCAAACTGATCGGGATGCGCGCGTACCAGCAACTCGCGCATCCCGCGCGATTCGAACTGGAAGACGGCGGTAGTGTTGCCTTTGCGAAAAATGTCGTAAGTGGTTTTGTCGTCGAGCGGCAATGCTTTGAGAGTGATGGCGGAGGCCGGATCGAGTTTTTTGACGAACTTCAATGTCCAGTCGAGCACGGTCAGCGTCGCCAAGCCGAGGAAATCGAACTTCACCAGCCCTGCCGCTTCAACATCGTCTTTATCGAATTGCGAGACGGCGATATCGGCGCCGGGCTGGATATACAGCGGACAAAAATCGGTGAGTTTGCCCGGCGCGATCAACACGCCGCCGGCGTGCATGCCGACGTTGCGCGTCAACCCTTCGAGCGGCGCGGCGAGCGCCAACAGTTCGCGCACTTCTTCTTCGTTCTTCTCACGCTCGGCGAGCAGCGGTTCGGCTTCGCGCGCTTCGGCCAGCGTGATTTTGATGCCGGGCGTAAACGGAATCAGCTTGGAGATGGCGTCACAAAACGAGTACGGCAGATCGAGCACGCGGCCGACATCGCGCACGACGGCCTTGGCGGCCATCGTGCCGAAAGTGGCGATTTGCGAAACGCTGTCGCGGCCGTACTTGTGGCGCACATAATCGATGACGCGCTCGCGCTTGTCCTGACAAAAGTCGATATCGAAGTCGGGCATCGACACCCGTTCCGGGTTGAGGAAACGCTCGAACAGCAAGGCATAGCGCAGCGGATCGAGATCGGTGATACCGAGGCTGTAGGCGACCAACGAGCCGGCGCCAGAACCGCGGCCGGGGCCGACCGGCACATCGCTTGTTTTTGCCCAGTTGATGAAGTCGGCGACGATCAGGAAGTAGCCGGAAAAGCCCATCTGCACGATGGTTTCGAGTTCAAAATCGAGGCGCGTTTGGTATTCGGCACGTTTTGTTTCGCGCTGTGCTTCGTCAGGATACAGTTCGCGCAGGCGATGCTCCAGCCCTTCCATCGCCTGTGCTTTCAAAAACACCTCTACCCCCATCCCTGCCGGCGTCGGAAAATCCGGCAGATGCGGTTTGCCGAGCGGAATCGTCAGATTGCAGCGTTGCGCCACTTCGACCGTATTGGCGAGCGCTTCCGGAAGATCGGCGAACTTTTCCGCCATCTCATCCTGGGTCGTGAAATACTGCTCCGGAGTGAAGCGCTGCGGGCGGCGGGTGTCCGATAAGGTGTAGCCTTCGGAAATGCAGACGCGCGCGTCGTGCGCCCGAAAATCGTCGCGGTTTTTGAATTGCACCGGATGGGAGGCGACGAGCGGCAGGTGGAGGCGACGCGCCAGATCGACACAGGCGGACACCAACGAATCATCGTCGGCGTAACCGGCGCGCTGTACTTCGAGATAGAAACGGTCGGGAAAATACCGCGCCCAGGCGCGCGCCGAAGTTTCGGCGGCATCGGTGTCACCCTGCAACAGCGCTTCGCCGATCTCGCTGCCTCGGGCGCCGGTGATCAACAGTAGGCCTTCGCCATGTTCGCGCAGCCATTCGGAAGCGACGCCGATTTGTCCGTGGTGCGCTTCCTGCGCTTGATAAGCGCGCGTCAGCAAGGCGCATAAATTCAGATAGCCGGTACGCGACTGCGCCAGCAGCAACAGCCGTTGCGGCGCGGCGCGCGGTTTTTTCTGAACGACACCGACCTCGGCGCCGATGAGCGGTTTGATGCCGGCTTTGCGCGCCGCTTTGTAGAACTTGATCAGGCCGAAAAGATTGTTGAGATCGGTCAGCGCCAGCGCCGGCATGGCGTCAGCGCCAGCGGCGGCGATGGCTTCGTCGATACGCAGGATACCGTCAACGATGGAAAATTCGCTGTGACAGCGTAGATGAACGAAACGGGGAGCGGCAACGGTCACGACGGATTCTTTCGGCGGCGAGTGTTAAAATCCGGCAAACTTCGACGCGAGCGTTGGGGGGTTAGCATTGCAGCCGGGAAAACGAATCGATTTATGAAGCGCACTCTCTTCAGTTTCGCCATTTTAACAGCAGTTGCGGGATGCGCGATGACCGATCCTGCGAGGGAATCGGCGCCGGTCGTTGTGCCGCCGCACGGCGATGAATTCGTCGGCGCGCCGGTAGAAGCACCGTCCGTCGTCGAACCGCCGCGCCCCAAGCACAATCTTTCCGGTTTTCCGCTGTCGTATCGGCAGGGCTATGACGACGGCTGCAACAGCGTCCAAGGCGCCGAGCGCAAAGACGCGCAACGGTTTGCGCGCGACGGGGATTATCGGATTGGCTGGCAGGACGGCTATGCGCTGTGCGCTCGCAAGAAATAAACAGCGTTGCCGGTTGATGAACACTAAGCCAAGAACCGCTCTCTGACGCCCGACTTCCGGCATGAATTCCCTCGCTCTTTTCCTCGTGACCGCAGCCGTCTGGGGCTCGACCTGGCTGGCCATCACCGGACAACTGGGTGTCGTCTCACCGGCAGTATCGGTGACGTACCGTTTTGCGATTGCGGCGGCGATTCTGTGGGTGTGGTGTTGGCAACGCGGCGTGCCGTTACGTTTCCCGTGGCGGGTGCACGTTGCTTTGGCCGGACAGGGCGCTTGTTTGTTCAGCCTCAACTATCTGAGTATTTATGTTGCGGAACAGTACATTTCGTCGGGACTGGTGGCAATCCTTTTTTCGTTATTGGCAGTTTTGAATGTCTTCGGCGCCCGCTTGTTGTTCGGTGCGCCGTTGACCGGACGTACCGTCATGGCCGCGATGCTGGGCATCGGCGGCGTGACGCTGATGTTTTTTCCTGAGTTCGTGATGATGGACGGCCATCCGGAGGTGCTCAAAGGCGTTGCGTTCGGTGTGCTCGGCACGCTGTTCGCGTGCGGCGGCAATATGATGGCGATCCGCAATCAGCGGGCGGAAGTGCCGGTGTGGTCCGGGGCGGCGTGGGGGATGGTGTACGGCGCGGCGATTTCGGCGCTCATTGGAGTGGCGACAGGCGTCGAATGGACGTTCGATGCGCGTCCGGTGTACATCCTTTCGCTGCTGTATCTGTCGGTATTCGGAACCGTCGTGGCGTTTCTGTGTTACCTGACGCTGCTCAAGCGCGAGGGCGCCGGTCTGGCGTCGTACGTCACCGTGGTTGCGCCGGTGGTGGCGCTGCTGCTCTCGACGTTGTTTGAAGGTTATCAGTGGACAGTAGTCGCTGCGTTGGGCGCCGCCTTGGCGGTCGTCGGAAATTTTTTGACGATGCGGCGGAACAAGTAGCGAGGTTGGAGAATTGCGTTTTTTATTCTTTCTTGATAAAGCGAATAAATTCGCCACCTGTTTTTTCTTCTGTTGGCATCAAGTTCTTTGCGCTAATGTTTTCTTTTTGAAAATGTGTCTTAATGGCGTCTATATCACGTTCAAAATAATCAGAAACAAGAAGCTCTGACGGCACGCTTACAGGTGCTTTTGAAAAAAAACCTTGGTGATTTGCTAAGAACGTTAATCTATATGAACCGATATAGATCGTTTCGTTCTCTTTCACATCGAATGGGATAGAGAAAGGCTTTTTGTTAGAAAACGTATATCTGTATGTGCGCAAAGGGTTATGTGTGAATGCGTTAAATCCATATATTTCATAACCACCAGCTTTCATGTTAAGCGAAAACACTTGCTCCACATCTTCGATGTTTATCTCTTCTGGGCTAACAAAATGGCTATGATAGTGATTCTGGTGTTCGCAATCCGATTCCTCATAAAGCTTCATCGGATTGAGTGATAGGTGTATAGCGAGGCTCGCCGTTTTATCAGGATCATCCCGTGATCTGATTAGAAGTGAATAACTGCTAACCAAAGAAGTTTGCCGCTCTGTTGCCAAAGAGAGCGCAACGGTTCCGGCATCCTTTTCCGCATACTTTGTGTCCAATGTTTGACAGCCTGTAAGAACGGCAACGACGACTGGCAGGAAAATAAAACAGATGAGAATACGTTTGATGCTCATGATTCTATATGCTCAACAAGGCGAGTAATGCAATGATATACCAAGGTTTGTGATGAAAGCAAAAACAGGGCTTAGTTCGTCTGGTGAGGTAACGAACTGGCGTTTCTCAGGCGCGTTGAGCGCCGCCTTGGCAGTCGTCGGGAATTTTTTGACGAAGCGGCGGAGCGAGTAGCGAGAATCGGGAAATCCGTTAATCGCAAGAAACGCAGAGAGCCCAAAATTTTTGGGCGGTCATGATTTTTGCGGTTAATATAGATCGGGAATCTGATATTTGAATTTCAAGAGGGGGTGTTTTTATGAAGCGATCCGTGTTTCGTGCCTTGGGCGGAGCGACCGCCATCTTCGGTATGTTGCTGGTTTTTCAGACTGGCGCGCTGGCCGGCCAGGATATTGTGATCAAGGGCACGGTAAGCCATAGCGTTGCCGGCAACGGCGATCCGTTGAACAATGGCGCATGGCCGGTCGGCGGATTTTCCCATTTTCCGGACAGCGCAGAGAATAACAGCGTCACTGTTAGCAGCGGCGGCAAGATAGACGACACAGACCTGAGAGTTTACGGGGGAGCGGCTTACGGAGCCTCCGGCACGATCACGGTGACGGGCAATCGGGTTACGGTTAGCGGCGAAGTCGTGCCGCAGATTGTCGTCGGCGGCTTTGCCAGCGGTAATGCCAGTGCCGTTGCCACAAACAACGGCGTCACCATCAGCGGCGGATTGGCAAAGAATGTCAGCGGCGGGTATGTCATCAGCGGCGCTACCGCTACGGTTATGGGCAACACCGTCACGATGAGCAGCGGCACGATAAACGGAGAAATCTACGGCGGGTTTGCTTTTACGGGCATTGGTACCGACGGTGATGAGACGAGAACAGGCAATCCTGCGGCGGCAGACAATACCGTCGCCATCAGTGGCGGCAAAGTGAGCGGACATGTTTATGGTGGGCTTGCTTATAGCGATATCGGCACTCCCAAGGCAACAAGTAACACGGTCATGCTCAGCGGCACCCCGACCTTTGGAACGGACTCTGCGCTTATCGGTGGTCATGTGATCGGTAAACCGGGAGACGTCTTTACCGACAATGTCTTGAAAATACACAACTACACGGGGGCGCCGGTAAAGCGCGTTTTGAACTTTGCGTCCTATGATTTCCTTTTGCCGGTTTCTCTGGAGCCTCTGAAAGTGACCGAGCGGGTGTATTTCGAGAAAAGCGGAAACCCCGCCGAAACGGCTCGCGTCACTGCGGTGAATCTGATGGAGGGAGGCACTGCCCCGGGCGTAGGGGACAAGATCGCCCTGATCCATGCGACAAACGGTTTCAGGGGCGTCATTGCCAATAACGGTCAGGCACTGAGCGGAACCAAAGGCGCGCTAAAATACACCTTCAGGCTGGAACAGGATAAAAACCACCTGTACGCTGTGGTGGTCAGCGTGGTTCCCGCGCTGCCGTAAAAAGACATCGTGACAGAATTCATCAAACGTAAATCGAATCGTTTGAAAGATTATGATTACAGCCAAAACGGTGCGTATTTCATAACGGTATGCGCCAAGGAACGGCTGGAATTGTTTGCAACTATTGATAACCCCGTAGGGGCGGCAACCTGCCGCCCTCATCTTGAATTATCTGATATTGGACGGATAGTTGACGCGGCGATAAACCGTATTTCGCAGGTATATACGTGTGCGCGTGTCGATAAATTTGTCATTATGCCGAATCATGTGCACATGCTTTTGGAGATTGACCGTTCTGACGGGCGGCAGGTTGCCGCCCCTACAGTACAAACCATTATCGGACAGATGAAACGCTTTGTGTCCATGCAAAGCGGCGTTCTTGTTTGGCAGAAATCGTTTTACGACCACATTATCCGAAACGAAGAAGACTATTTGGAAATTGCTCAATACATTGAGACCAACCCCGATCAATGGCAAGCGGATTGTTTCAATGTGGAAGCGTAAGATTTCCTTTCCGCCAGTTTCTGCATCTTGAAAAGCAGGTAGGCAGTAAACTGACGCGCCTAAAGGCGATATTATTTCTCCTTTTTATTCTTCTTATCTTTTTTCTTTGATTTTTTGTCTTTTTTCTTGCGCTTCTTGTCTTTGTCCTTCTTTTTCTTTTTGAGTTTGATCATGTGGCCGCGGCATTTTTCGCTGCCGCAACGGCAAATGTAATCTTCCAGCTCTTTCTTCTTGAGTTTGCCGTCAACCGAGAGCTTGTAGTCGTAGGACAGTTCTTCGCCTTTGGCGATGTCGCGGATTGCCTGAACCCAGACACGGTCGTTTTCGTCTTCAAACGATTCGCAGTTGGGGTCGCAGGAATGGTTGATCCAGCGCGCGGCGTTGCTGCCGCTGCCGCCGTCGATGACGTTACCGTCGGAGAGTTCGAAGAAAAAAGTATGGCTGGGATTGTCGGGATCGCTGGCCGGTAATTCAAGCGCTTCGTTCCAGGTCATCCGATCGCCTTTGTACTCGATGACCGGCGTTCCCTTTTTGATGTCACAGGCGGCGAACACGCCGCGTCCATGGATCGGGGAGTTTTTGACCCGGTAAAGACGGACGACTTTTTTGCCGCGTTTCGCGGCTTGACGCGGAGCGGGGTTTTTCGTGGTTTTACGTTTTAGGGCGGTTGATGGCATGTTCGGTCAAGTGAAGGGCGTGGTAGGGTGCTGGAACAATTTTGCAAGGATGAGACAATACCACGTTAGCACACGGTATTGAAGTACGTCGGGTTCTCCGGGGAAAGACAGCGCGGAGTATTTTTAATTTAACGGCATCGAAATGATTTCCCGTTTTTCCAAGGAATTGAGGCAGGCGCTGGCTGGCGGTCGTTTGCTGGTGACGCCGAACAACCGGATGGCGCGGACGTTGGTGCGGACACACGATGCCGCGCAGCGTGCTGCCGGTTTGACGGTCTGGCCGAGCGCACAGGTATTGCCCTATGCGGCGTTCGTCGAGCGGCTGTGGGGACAACTGTCGGCGGTGATGCCGTTGCCGCGTCGCTTGAGCGCGCGGGTCTGCCGGATGTTGTGGACAGAGATTATCGAACAGGACGCGGAGGCGCTGTACGCGACGGGCGGCGCGGCGGCTTTGGCGCAAGAAACCTGGCGGCTGATGCATCTCTGGCGTGCGGCAGAGGACGAGACGCCGTGGCGGCACTGGCGGCGCGAAGGGGGGGGGATCACGCACGATACGGCGCGTTTCGCGCGCTGGGCGGCGCGTTATCACGAGCGGCTCGGCGGTTTCATCGATGAGGCGCAGGCGCCCGATTTCATCGCGCGTCATGCTTCCCGGTTGCCGGGTCCGGAGCGGGTGTGGACGATGACGGGATTCGACGACCGCACGCCGCAGGTCTTGCGATTGACGGCGGCGTTGCGGGCGGCGGGATTCGAGATAAGCGAGGTGCCGTCGCTTGATGGGGTGTTGGAAAAAACAGCAGATGAATTCGAAGGCCTGACAAACCCCTGCTCGCCTTCGTCGGGCACCCCCTTTCAAAAGGGGGCTTTGGCGGGAAAGGCGTTTCGATACCGCGCCCGCAACACGGAAACGGAGTTGAGCGACGCCCTGAGCTGGGCTTGGCGTCAGGCACATCAATTGGACGGTGAAGGAGGGCGCGGTCGGCAAGTGGCGATCGTGATTCCGTCGCTGGTCGCGCGGGAACGCGCGGTGCGCTGGCAGGTGGGAGATGTGCTGCCCGAACCGGCGCTGTGCAACGTTTCGCTGGGCGAGCCACTGGCGCAAAAAGCGCTGGTGGCGACGGCGCTGGAATTGTTGGCGCTCATCGATCGGCCGTTGCCGACGGAACGGGTGGCGGCCTTGCTTCGCTCGGCGTATTTGCCCGGTGATGTACAAAGCCGGGCGAAGCGTGCGGCGCTGGCGCGGCGATGGATTGAACTCGGTCAGCGCGAAATCTCCTGGCGCGAGGCGGTGAATGCGCTGAAGTCGGCCGACCCGGCGCTGTCTGACCGCTGGCGCGAGGCGGGCTTGCCGACGCAAGCGGCGACCGGCGCTTGGCCGCGCCATCTGCTGGCGTGGTGGCAGGCGTTGGGCTGGCCCGGTTCGCAAACGCTGGACAGTGTCGATTTTCAGGTGCGCGATGCCTGGGTGCGTTGCCTTGAGGCGTTGCCGACGCTGGAAGCGGTAGCGCCGCAAATGACACGGAAGATACTGGCGCAGACGTTGCGTCAGTGGGCGGCGGAAACGCTGTTTCAACCCGAGGGCAGCGATGCACCGATCCAGATTCTGGGGGCACTGGAAGCGGCAGGACTGCCGTTCGACGCGCTGTGGGTGACGGGACTCGACAGCGATTCCTGGCCGCCGCCGGTTGAGCCGCAGCCGTTGCTGCCGCTGGCCTGGCAGCGGGCGTGCCGGATGCCGCGCGCCACCAACGATCAAACATTGACTCACGCCGCTCAAACGCAGGCGCAGTGGCAGCGAATGGCGCCGGAGGTGGTGCTGAGTTATCCGGCAGAACGCGAGGGGCAGCCAACGACGGCTTCGTCGCTCCTGGCGGCGCTACCGCCGTACCCGATGCCGATGGAAATGTTGCCGAGCCGGATGATGCGGTTGCCGGAAGTGAAACTGGAAACGCTTGATGACAGATGGGCGCCGCCGGTCATGCGCGACGGCGAAGGGCGCGTCATCGAAGCGATTCGCCATGGCAGCAGTGTGTTGGAGCAGCAAAGCGACTGCCCGTTCAAGGCGTTTGTCAGTGCTCGCTTGCGAATATCGGCGTGGCCGGAAGCCAACGAGGGATTGTCACCGCTCGAACGCGGCAGCCTGGTGCATGCGGTACTGCAAAAATTGTGGTGCTGTCTCGGGTCGCAGACGACCCTGTTGGCGCTGGATGGAGCGGCGCTCGATGAACGGATCGACGCAGCGTATCGGGACGCCGTTGCCGAAGAAACCATCGCGCCGGAACGCTGGCGGAATTTGCCGGCGGTCATGGCGGCGATGGAAAAAGAACATATCGGCGCCCTGTTGCGGGCGTGGTGCGACATCGAGCGGACGAGAGCGCCGTTTCGGGTGGCGCATACGGAAAAAGAGTTGGCGCTCGAACTGGCCGGAATGACGTACACGCTGCGGGCTGACCGCATCGATACGCTCGAAGCGGGCGGTGTTGCCCTGATTGATTACAAGACGGGAAAAGCGGGATCGACGAAGGGCTGGTTTGAGGCGCGACCGTCGCCGTTGCAGCTAGGCATCTACGCGCTGGCCTGGCAGATGTCGCCGGAAGCGGCAGCGCCGGTGAGGGCGTTGGTTTACGCGCACTTGCGCGAAGAGGGCGCGGAAGTGCGCGGAATGACCGACGACGCAGCGTTGTGGCCGAAGCTCGAAGCGGTGGCGCGTTTCGGCTTTGACGCGATGGGAACGGCGCAGCAACGCTGGCGGGAAATTTTCACGGCGCTGACGCAGACATTTCTGGCGGGAGACGCGCGGGCGCTGCCGCGCCACAAGAACGTATGTACGACCTGCGATTTGCAACCGTTGTGCCGGATCGGCGTTCCGGCGAATGATGATGAAAGCGGCGCCGGAGAAGGCGAGGCAGAGCCATGAACGATGCCGCCACTCAAAAACGGATTGAAGAAGACCGACAGGCGCGCGCGCAGGCGCTCGACGTGACGCAGTCGTTTCTGGTGCAGGCGCCCGCTGGTTCCGGCAAAACCGAATTGTTGATCCGACGCATGTTGGCGTTGCTGGCGCGGGTTGATCGCCCTGAACGCATTCTGGCGATGACCTTCACACGCAAGGCCGCGGCGGAAATGCGCGAACGCATCATCGTCGCGCTGCGTGCCGCCTACGACGAAAAACCGTTGATATCGCCGCATGAGCAACAAACACGCGACCTTGCGCTGGCGGTGCTGGCGCAGGACGCGAAGCAACAATGGCATTTGATCAAGCAGCCGTCGCGTTTGCGGGTGACAACGATCGATGCTTTTTGCGCGCAGTTGTTGCGGCAAACGCCGTTGACGAGCCGCTGGGGTGCGATGCCGTCGTTCGAGGAATGGGTTCAGCCGCGCTATGAGGCGGCCGTGCGCGATATGCTGCGCGAAGGCGATGAACAGGAGCAACCGTTCTGGCGCGAGATCCTCAAGACGCTGGGTAACAATGGCGACCGGCTGGTGGAGACGATGGGCGTGCTGCTGGCGAAACGCGAGCAGTGGTTGCCGTTGCTCGGCGGCATGGTGCGGAAAAATCAACGGCAAGATCAACGCGAGATGCTGAAAAAAACATTGCAAAAGACGCTGTTGACGGAAATCGAAAACGAATTGGCGCAGATTCGCAGCGCGCTGCAACGGATGTGGCCGGAGACAGAACGCGAGACGCTGCGATCAGCGATGCGCTATGCGGCGGAGCATCTCGGCACCGACGAGACGTTGGCGCAAACGCTGATGATGTGTGCGGAGCGCGGTGATCTGTGGCCGTCGCCGGAAGCGGCGGTGCTGGACGACTGGCGACGGCTGGCCGGTTGGCTGTTGACGGGAAAAGGAAGTTGGCGCAAACGGTTCTCGAAAAACGAAGGCTTTCCGAGCCAGAAAGACGGCGGCAATGCGGCGCTGAAAAAAGCGGTAGAAACGCTGCTGGCGGAACAGCGCGGTGACAGCGCTATGCTGGCGCGGGTGCATGTGTTGCCGTCGGGGGAATACCACGACGACGAATGGCGGTTCATCGAGGCGTTGTCGCATTTGTTGCCGCGGTTGCTGGCGCGTTTTCAATTGAAATGCGCGCACGACGGCGTGATCGATTTTGCCGAGGCGCAGTTGGCGGCGATCGAGGCGTTGGGCGAAGAGGAAGCGCCGAGCGATTTGTTGCTGGCGCTTGACATGCGTATCGAACATTTGTTGATCGACGAGTTTCAGGACACGTCGCAGACGCAGATGACGCTGCTCCAAAAGTTGACGGCGGGCTGGCAGTCCGGCGATGGTCGGACGTTGTTCGCGGTCGGCGATCCGATGCAGTCGATTTACCGTTTCCGGCAGGCGGAAGTCAGCTTGTTTCTCGAAGCGCAGGCGACGCGGCGCATCAACGAGGTACCGGTGACATTGCTGACGTTGACGCGCAACTTCCGTTCACAGGAAAAACTGATCGACTGGACGAATGCCGTTTTCCCGGAAGTGTTCGCGCACGAGCAGGACGTCTGGCGCGGCGCGGTGACGTTCAAGGCTTCGGCGCCGACACAGGCGGCGACGGAAGAGGGCGTGACGGTGCAAGTGCTGAACGATGCGACCGAGGAAGGCGCCTATGTGGCGCGGCAAGCGGCGACGGCATTAAAACGCGGCGCGCGCGAGGTGGCGATTCTGGTGCGGGCGCGTACGCACTTGAACGACATTCTTCCGGCGTTGCGGGCGCAAGACCTTGCGTTCACGGCGGTGCGGCTCGATCGCCTCGGCGACAGACAGGCAATCGCTGATTTGTTGATGTTGGCGCGCACGCTGGTACAGCCCGACGATGCGTTGGCTTGGCTGTCGGTGTTGCGGGCGCCGTGGTGCGGGTTGACGCTGGCCGATTTAACGGCGTTGGCGCGGGCGCGGGTTATTGGCAATGCGAATAACGACGGCGAAACGCCGGAAGAAAAGCCGCAGCGACGACGCTGGCGCGAGTTGTTGCTGGCGTTGCCGGAGCACGTTGACGGGTTGAGCGAAGACGGTCGTCGGCGTCTGATGTATTTGCTGGAATGCTGGCGGGGGGCGTATGAGGCCAGTCACGACCGGCTGGCGCAGCGGACGTACCGTTGCTGGCTGGCGCTGCGAGGGCCGTCTTGTTTGAACGAGCGTACTGATGCGCTGGTGGCGGCGCGTTTCTTCGAATGCCTCGACGCAGAAGAAGCGGCGGGTGAAATTGCCGATTGGCCGTTATTCCGGCGTCGTCTCGAAGAATCTTTTTTGCCGGAAGACGCGATCGACGCGGAAGAATCAAACGCGCACGTCAAGGTGATGACCTTGCATCAGGCCAAGGGACTGCAATTCGACACGGTGATCATGCCGGGCTTGGGGCGAGGCGCGAGAACATCGGAAACGCCGTTGTTGCGTTGGCGGCAACGGCCGCAAGGGCTGTTGCTGGCGGCGCGTCGGGCCAAGGCGGAGGCGAAAGCCGGGACACATTCCGGTCTGGAGGGTTATCTGGCGTTTCTCGAAAAAGAAGAGGAGCGCTACGAGTTGGCGCGCTTGCTGTATGTCGGCGTGACGCGCGCGGAACGGCAACTGATTTTGACGGCGGTCGCAAGCGTGGAAGAGGCGGCAGATGGTAGCGATGGCAGTTTGCGGCATTGGGCTTCGCCGAAGAAGGGTGCGGCGATGGCGTTGTGGTGGGAAGCGTTGTGCGCGAAAGGGATGATTGCACCGCCCGAGGAAGAAACGGCGGTGGCGACATCTCCCTTATCTGTTGAAAACGATTCTGGCTTGCCATTGCGGCGGCTGCCGGAGGCATGTTTCGAGGACGAGGGTGTGCCGATCGTGGCAGAGAGGGCGCGTTCGCATGCGGCGCCGCTGTCGTTTAACGAAGCGAATGCTGCGGCGCGACACGTCGGGACGGTGGTACATGAATGGTTGTCGCGGACGGGTATTCACGACGGTCAGCGGTTGCAGGAGTGGACATCGGCGTTTCTGGAAGCGCAGCGCGCGACGATAGCCCATCGTCTGGCCGAACTGGGTGTGCCGACGGCGCAATGCGAGACGGCAACCCGGCGTGTGATGGCGGCGCTCGGCGCGGTACGCGACGATCCGTTCGCACAATGGCTGCTCGACCCGGTGCGGGAGGCGGCGCGCAATGAGTGGGCGTTGTCGTCAGCGGAAACGTCTCATGCGGACATCCGCCATGCGCGGCTGGATCGGACGTTCATCGACGACGGCGTTCGCTGGATTGTTGATTACAAGACGGCGGAAACCGATGCAGCGGAGATCGAGGCTTGGCTCGATGCGGAAGTTGAAAAGCACCGACCGCAGATGGAAGGTTACGCGGCGCTGATGAAGCGTTTTGACAAGAGGCCGCTGAAACTGGTTTTGTATTATCCGTTGCTTCGACGCTGGCGAGAGGTCAAGGAGCTTTCTGGTTGACGAAGGTTTGTTGTTGCAGGATTGAAATAACAGGAAGAGAAACATGTACACGTTTACCGATGAATTCATTTCCGATCAGCGCAAGCTGGAGTTTTTGAAGGCCAACATGATGGGGCCTAACGCTATGCGGATCTCCGAAGAGATGGCCTCATATTTGAAGATTCAAGAAGGCATGCGTGTGCTTGATCTCGGCTGCGGTTGTGGCCTTTCCACGCTTTTGTTGGTACAAAAATACGGCGCGACCGTTTTTGCCGCCGACTTGTGGATTTCTCCGACGGAAAACCACGAACGTTTTCAAGCCATCGGAATTGAAAACAAGGCCATTCCGGTTTCGGTGGATGCAACCAAGGGCTTGCCTTTTGCAAACGGCTACTTTGATGTGTTGTTCAGCGTGGATGCTTACCACTATTTCGGCAGAACCCCCGAAATGTTGCCGTCGCTGATTCCTTATGTAAAAAAGGGAGGCTATATTGCGGTGGCAATTCCCGGTTGGCAAAGAGCGTTGGTAAACGGTGTTCCGGAAGAACTGAAACCGTTTTTCTCGGAAGAAGACGCCGAGACATTCCAAACGCTTGAGTGGTGGAAAAGCTTATGGGGCACGGCTGACGGCGTCGAGATGGTAGATTGCCGGGAAATGGCCTGCTGTAAGCAAGCCTGGGAGGAGTGGCTGGCCAGCTCCAATCCCTATGCCGTAGGGGATATGGGAATACTGGAAGCCGAACAAGGAAGGTATATGAATCTTGTTCAGTTGATCGCCAAAGTCGTTTGATGTTTTATCGTTTGGTTTGTCCATTCGCCCAAGCGGACGCCTTGCGGTTCGCTGCGCGGATATTGTTCGGAGGTGAGGAATGAAGAAAGAAACTGAAGAAAAACTGGCGTGCTCGTTAACGGCGGAAACAACCGAGCTGCTGCCTTTTTTGCCCTACCTGCTTCAAGACCTGTGGGAGTTGGGAAGCAGCCCGAAAGAAATGGTGGGCTTGATTGAAAAGCACTTGCCCGTATCGCAAGAAACCAGGATATTGGATTTGGCGTGCGGCAAAGGCGCGGTGTCGATAAACATTGCCGCGAGCCTCAATGTCAGCGTGTGCGGCGTTGATCTGATGCCGGAGTTCATCGAGTGCGCCAATCAGAAAGCAAAAGAATTGAAGGTCGATTCGTTGTGTCGCTTTTTGTGCGGTGATGCCAATGAGGCTGTGAACACAGAGAGGAACTATGATGGCGTTATCTTTGGCGGCGCGGGGAATATATTGGGCAGCCCGCAGGAGACTCTGAGCAAGCTGTTGAAAACCGTCAAACCCGGAGGGTACCTCCTGATGGATGAGGCATACTTGCCTGACGGTTCGGGCAGCGAAGAAATAAAATTCAAGTACGAGTATCTGACGCGTGAGCAATGGATGCGTTTGTTTGAAGATAACGGCTTAAGACTTGTTGAAGAACTGCCGAGCACGGAGGGATATGACTTTGATTCCGACAACAAAGCCATCGCCTTACGCGCCGATGAACTGATCGCAAAGCACCCTGAAAAACGGGCAATCTTTGAGGGATATGTCCGCAGCCAGCTCAATGAGTGTGAAGACTTGGAAAACAATGTTGCAGCGGTTACATGGATGCTGCAAAGGTTGTGATCTTTTCTTGTTGTTTACAGTTTGACCCGGTTCGGCGTTTCATCCGCCGGCAATTCATAAGGCAGCGGCAGTAAAGTCAACACCGGTCCGTCGGGGCGAGCGACGTGTATCGGGCCATCGGCAGCAGTGGTCTGGAACGAGGCGAGCATGATCTGCCCTTGCCTGTCAGGCGCGGCATTGACGACGAGGCCACAGGCCTGTTCACCGAACGCCGGGCTGTACAGCGGTGTGGCGGAAGGGAAAACGGTGGGTTCATCGCAGTGCGCCGGATACAGCCGTTCTTTGGTGCGTCCCAGGTAACGGGTGCGTGCAATGATTTCCTGACCGGGGTAACAGCCTTTCTGAAAATCGAGTCCGCCGAGCGCGTCCCAGTTGGTGGACTGCGGAATCAAGCGGTCTGCCGTAGCGGCAGTGATCCACGGAATACCGTCGAGAATCGCCGCGCGCCGCCAGAGGTGGCGACCGGCGGGGCGGGCGCGTTGGCTGAGTTTGTGCCAGAGCTCGGATAGGGTTTCCGATGGCAGGATCAGAAGCAGACGGGCCGGCGACAGCGCCGCGACGGTGATGTCGCCCTGAGTCTGGACATGACGGGGTGGCGGAAGGGCGTTCAGGCCGAGGCACGCTGGCGCCGAAACGGGAACATCGACACCGCAAAGACCGAGGAAGGCGCACGAGGCGCTGACATCTTCGAGCGTGACCCTGGCGCGCAGAACGTACATCGACAGGCGTTTGCGAACGGTTTCGGCCAGATCGGCGGCGAGCAACAGGAAAAATACCGGGGCTCCTTCCTCTGTAAACGGGCGAGCCAACCCCATCCCCGCCCCAGCCCTCCCCTTGAAGGGGAGGGAATCTTCTTCCGCAAGCGGGAGGGAGGGAAGCGTGTCGCGCCAGAGGAAAAGACTCGCCAGCATCCGCCCCTTCGGCGAGTTGTAAGTGCTGTACTGACCCTGCCCTGGCGTGAGCGCCGAGACATTGGTGGAAAGCTGGTTGTGCAAAAAAGAAGCGGCATCGGCGCCGCTGACGCGCAATAAGCCGAAATCGGCGGCGTCGGCAAGGCAAAGGCCGTGATCGAAAGCGTCGCATTCGGCAGCGTAATCGCCAAAATCGGCAATCAGGTTATCGGTGATGCGACCGCCGTAGCTGGCGAGGAGAAGGGTTTGCGGAGAGGGCATGGGGCTGAAAAGAGGCAGGAAATACTGAAGACATTATAGACGTTGCCCCGAAAGGGGAACTGGAATGCGTTTGCTTATACCAGGATGGCGGAGAAACGCGAGCCCCCGATCGTCATATTGCATATATCATGGCGTCAGCCTTAGGCTCATCCGCTCTGGGCTTTCCGACGTTCCCGCCTCAAATCTGCTAGAATGCACAACCGCCTTTGAGCGGCGCCTGCAGGCAAGCAGTGCGGTATTGACACCCCGGTGTTGACAACCGCTCAACCTTTGTCGGCAGACACATCGGCGGCTGCCCCCTGAAGGGGGGCGGCGCCTAATTCACACATCGGCGGCTTCAGGGTGCCAGAGGCGAAAGCCTCGCCAAGCCACACGCTGCCGATGGAGGTTAACCCTGAAGGAGTTTTGAATGTCTGTCAGTATGCGTCAAATGCTGGAAGCGGGTGTGCATTTCGGGCACCAAACCCGTTACTGGAATCCCAAAATGGCCGAATACATTTTCGGTCACCGCAACAAGATCCACATCATCAACCTCGAGAAAACGCTCGAGAAGTACAACGAAGCGATGCAATACGTGCGTCGCCTCGTCGCCAACAAAGGCACGGTTCTGTTCGTCGGCACCAAGCGTCAGGCTCGCGACATCGTCCGCGAAGAGGCAGCGCGCTGCGGGATGCCTTATGTCGATAACCGCTGGCTGGGCGGCATGTTGACCAATTTCAAGACGGTCAAGCTGTCGGTCAAGCGGCTGAAAGACCTCGAGCAGATGGAAGCCGACGGTACGCTCGAGAAGATGAGCAAGCGCGAAGCGCTGACGCTGTCGCGCGAACTGGAGAAAAGCCGCCAGAGCCTGGGCGGGATCAAGGACATGGCGGTGTTGCCCGATGTGATCTTCGTGATTGACGTCGGGTATCACAAAATCGCGGTCACCGAAGCGCAGCGTCTGGGAATTCCGCTGGTGGCGGTGGTTGACACCAACCATTCGCCGATCGGTATCGACTATGTGATTCCGGGCAACGACGATTCGAGTCGCGCCACGCGCTTGTACGCGCGCGGTGCCGCCGATGCGGTGCTCGAAGGCAAGAACGATGCGCTGTCGGGTCTTTTGCAGGCGGGTGACGAATTCGTCGAAGTGAGCGAGGAAGAAGCGGCGGCCGAATTTGAAACCGGCGCGGAAGCGGCGAAAGAACAGTAGCGAACGCGGCGCGGGTTTTTCGCGCCGGAAATATTGAAGAGTCCGGGGCGTTGCCCCGGCTTTTGAACAGCAAATGAAATGGAGTCAAAAATGGCGGAAATCTCCGCAAGTGTCGTGATGGAACTGCGCCAGCGTACCGGGCTGGGCATGATGGAATGCAAGAAGGCTCTGGTGGAAACCCAGGGCGACCTCGAAAAAGCGGAAGAGCTGCTGCGGATCAAATCCGGCGCCAAGGCGAACAAGGCGGCGAGCCGGATCGCGGCGGAGGGCACGGTCGGCGGCTTTGTCGCGGCCGATGGCAAGACGGCGGCGCTGGTCGAAGTCAACTGCGAAACCGATTTTGTTGCGCGCAACGAGGATTTTCTCGGGTTCGCCAAGGATTTGGCGGAACTGGTGGCGACCGGAAACCCGGCCGATGTCGAAGCATTGTCGGCGCTGTCGTTCAAGAGCGGCGAATACGCCGGAACGGTCGAAACGGTGCGGCAAGCGCTGGTACAGAAGATCGGCGAAAACGTGTCGGTGCGCCGCTTTGCGTGCCGGGCGACGGCGCATCGGCTGGTGCAGTACCTGCACGGCGGCGGTCGTATCGGTGTCACCGTCGAGATCGACGGCGACGAAGTGACCGGCAAGGACATCGCGTTGCATGTGGCGGCGTCGGTGGCGGGTACGCGGCCCCTGTGCATTGCGAAAGAGCAAGTGCCGGCCGAACTGGTGAACAAGGAGCGCGAAATTTTCACGGCGCAGGCAGCGGAAAGCGGCAAGCCGGCCGAGATCGTCGCCAAGATGGTCGAGGGGCGTGTCGCCAAGTACCTCGCCGAAGTGACCTTGCTCGGGCAACCGTTCGTCAAGAATCCTGATGAAACGGTCGAGCAGTATCTGAAAGGAAAGAAGGCCGGCGTCAAGGCGTTCGATCTTCTCGTGGTCGGTGAAGGCATCGAGAAGAAGAAGGACGATTTCGCGGCCGAAGTGGCAGCGATGACGCGAGGCTGAGCGTCTTGCAGGGAAAACGTCCCTTTCTCCGGAAGCGGGGAAAGGGACGGCAAGCAGTATCTGGAGTGCAGCCGTTTTCTGTAGTGGTTTTTACGGTCGATATTCAACCATCCAGGACATCATGAACACACCGTCCCCTGTTTCGCCGACACCCGCACCCAGTCCCTGCTACCGGCGCATTCTGCTGAAGCTGTCGGGAGAGGCCTTGATGGGAGAAGATTCGTTCGGGATCAACCGCAAGGTCATCGACCGGATCATCGAAGAAATCGCCGAAATCGTCCGGATGGGCGTGCAGACCGCGATCGTGATCGGCGGCGGCAACATCTTTCGCGGCATCGCGCCGGGCGCGGCCGGGATGGATCGGGCGACCGCCGACTACATGGGGATGCTGGGAACGCTGATGAACGCGCTGGCGTTGCAGGACGCGCTGCGCCGCGCCGGCATCGTGTCGCGCGTGCAGTCGGCGCTGCGGGTCGATCAAGTCGCCGAAACCTACATCCGCGGCAAGGCGCTGCGCTATCTCGAAGAAAACAGGGTCGTGATTTTCGCGGCGGGAACGGGCAACCCGTTCTTCACGACGGATACCGCCGCAGCCTTGCGGGGTCGTGAGGTGGGCGTCGATATCGTGTTGAAGGCGACCAAGGTTGACGGGGTTTACACCGCCGATCCGCTCAAGGATCCGAAGGCGACGCGCTATCAATCGTTGACGTTCGACGAGGCGATCACCAAGAATTTACGGGTGATGGACGCTACCGCCCTGGCGCTGTGTCGCGATCAGGAAATGCGGGTGAATGTGTTTTCGATCACCAAACCGGGAGCGCTGAAGCGCGTCGTTCTGGGCGAAGACGAGGGAACGCTGGTGCATTGCTGAGCAAGCGCCGTTAACGGTCAAAGTTGTTGACAGGAGAGAACCATGATTCCGGAAATCAAGAAAACTGCCGAACACAAGATGACGCGGACGATTGAAACGCTGGTCAGCGATCTGGGCAAGGTGCGGACGGGACGCGCCCATACGGGAATCGTCGATCACATTCATGTCGATTATTACGGAACGCAGACGCCGATCAGCCAGGTGGCGAACATCACGCTGGCCGATTCGCGGACGATTGCGGTGCAGCCGTGGGAAAAGAAAATGGTGCCGATCGTCGAAAGGGCGCTGCGCGATTCCGACCTCGGCATCAATCCGAACACGCAGGGCGACGTGATCCGGTTGCCGCTGCCGGCGTTGACCGAAGAGCGCCGTCGCGAACTGGCGAAAATGGTGCGCCACGAAGGCGAGAACGCCAAGGTGGCGGTGCGCAATGTGCGTCGCGACGCCAACGACCATCTGAAAAAATTGCTCAAGGATCACGAGGTTGCCGAAGACGATGAACGCCGGGCGCAAGAGGATGTTCAGAAAATCACCGACAAGTTCATCGGCGAAATCGATAAGCTGATTGCCGCCAAAGAAACGGAATTGATGACGATCTGAAGTCATGGGTCAGAACGGGAGCCGCGTCAACGGCTCCCGAGCCCTGACGGCTGAAGCGTTGCTCATGTTTACTTCCTCGACCCGTTCTGTTCCCGCTGCGCCGCTGGTGCCGCGCCACATCGCGATCATCATGGACGGCAACGGTCGCTGGGCGAAACAGCGTTTTCTGCCGCGGGTGGCGGGACACAAGCGCGGCGTCGAAACGGTGCGCAACTTGGTGCGGGCATCGATCGAACGCGGCGTCGAATACCTGACGCTGTTCGCTTTCTCGAGCGAGAACTGGCGGCGGCCGGCTGAAGAAGTGTCGTTGCTCAAAGGAATGTTTCTCAATGCGCTCGAACAGGAAATCGAACGACTGCATAAGAACCGTATCCGCCTGAAGGTAGTCGGCGACTTGAGCGGTTTCGGGTCTCACATCGGCGAATTGGTGGCGGCGGGTGAAGCGCTGACCGCCGACAACACACGGCTGACGCTGACGATTGCCGCCAGTTACGGTGGCCGCTGGGACATCGTGCGGGCGGCGCGGACGTATTTTCAGGCGCACCCCGAAGCGCTGGACACGCAAGCGCCGGTGTCGCCGGAAGCGATCGAGCCGTATTTATCGATGGCGCATGCGCCGGAACCCGATCTTTTCATCCGCACGGGTGGCGAGAAGCGGGTGTCCAATTTCCTGTTGTGGCAAATGGCCTATACCGAGTTTTATTTCACCGATACGTTGTGGCCGGATTTCGACACGCAGGCGCTCGATGCGGCGATTGCCTCGTACCAGCAGCGCGAGCGCCGCTTCGGACGCACCAGCGAGCAGGTACAAGCGGTGCGGTCTGACCAGAGCGGGTCAACACCCCAAAGAGGTTCCTCATGAAGATGTCGCCGCTGGCGCAACGGGTAGCGACCGGCGTGATACTGCTGGCCGTTTTTTTGCTGATGCTGTTTTATTTGTCGCCGCGCCTCTGGATGTTGGCGCTGGCGCTGGTGCTGCTGCTGGCGGCCGACGAGCTGGGGAAATTGCTGGGTAGCGACGGCTTCTCGCGTTACGGCACACCGGCGTCGCCGCATTACCGCTGGTTGTTGCCGCTGGGGCTGACGGTTGCGATCCTCGCGTTTTATCTCTTGACCGGGCGGTGCGGCGAAGCAGAGAAAACGAATTTGCTGGTGGCGTGTTATGCGCTGTTGGCGCTGTTGGCGCTGGTGGTGTTGCCCTGGTGGATTATTCGCTTTGAAAAAGATCGCCTGCAGGGCGGCACTTCGACCCGCGCCGGTTTCGCGATGGTCGGCGGCTGGCTGTTGTTTTGCGGTTGGCTGGCGATGGTGCAATTGCATTGGGCGTCGCCCTGGCTGTTGCTGGCGGTGCTGGTGCTGGTGTGGCTGGCCGACAGCGCGGCGTATTTCGCCGGTCGCGCCTTCGGCAAACACAAACTGGCGCCGAAAACGAGCCCGGGTAAAACTTGGGAAGGCGTGTTTGGTGCGTTGCTGGCAGTGACGGTGTATGCGTTGGCGGTGGCGCCGTTCATGCTGCCGGAAGCGTCGGCACTGCGGACGTTGCCGGTGATCGTGCAATGGTTGGTCTGGTTGGGACTGGCGTGGGTGTTGATGGTGTTGTCGGTGTTCGGCGATTTGTTTGAATCGCTGATCAAACGGATGGCCGACCGCAAAGACAGCGGCGCATTGCTGCCGGGACACGGCGGTATTCTCGACCGCATCGACAGCCTGTTGACGACGGTGCCGGCGGCGGCGCTGATGGCGAGCTTGTTGATGTAAGTGGTGAAAAAAACAACAGCGATGACAAGAACAACAGCGATGAAAGCGGTACCGAGATGGCGGTCAGGCGTTTGACCCTGCTCGGGGCGACCGGCTCGATCGGCGCTTCGACGCTGTCCGTGGCGACGCACCATCCGGAGCGTTTCGAGGTGACGGCGCTGGCGGCGCATCGAAACTGGCAAGCGTTACGCGAACTGTGTCGCCGTCACCGACCGCGTTATGCCGCGCTGTCCGATGAAACGGCGGCGATGGCATTACGGCAGGGGTTGCGCGATGACGGACTGAAGACGGAAGTGCTGGCGGGCACTGCCGGTGTACAAGCCGTGGCGGCGTTGCCGGAAGTCGATACCGTGCTGGCGGCGATTACCGGCGCGGCAGGATTGTTGCCGACGCTGGCCGCCGCGCGTGCCGGTAAGCGCGTTCTGCTGGCGAACAAGGAAGCGCTGGTGATGGGCGGGGCGTTGTTCATGGAGACGGTGCGCTCCGGCGGCGCGACATTGTTGCCGGTGGACAGCGAACACAATGCCATTTTTCAATGCCTTCCGGGCGCTGCACAGCAGTGTGGAACGCGGGCGCCGGGAGTGCGCAAAATCATTTTGACGGCATCGGGCGGGCCGTTCCGCGAGACGCCGCTGGCGGCCTTGCGCGATGTGACGCCGGAGCAGGCGTGCGCGCATCCGGTGTGGAAGATGGGGCGCAAAATTTCGGTCGATTCGGCAACGATGATGAACAAGGGGCTGGAAGTGATCGAAGCGCATTGGCTGTTCGGCGTGCCGGCGGCGGCCAATGTCGCCACCTCGCGGCTGGCGAAGATATCGGGCGCGCCGGTGCTGCCCTATTTTCCGGCGCGCCGCGCGGACAACGCCGGCTATGTGATCACCATTCATCCGCCGCTGGAAAACTTTCCATCCAGCGATCCGGTGGCCGATACGCGCCGTTTTCACGAGTTGATCGAACAGCACACTCACCGCCATCCGC